>CAMZEK010000053.1 GCA_947305795.1 uncultured Bacteroidales bacterium
CCTCGCCCCAAGTGGTGATGATGTTGCGGGCGTTGCTCTCGAAATAGTCCTTGTCTTCCTCGGTGGTACCGATGGCCCTTGCGTCGCGAATCCAGCGACCCACAAGGAAAGCACTCTCGGTAGCCAAAATGGCATCCGTGTCGTCAAGAATGTTGGTCATGGTTTGCTCGATTTGGTGCAGTTTCTCGTAATCGCCCTCGCGATAAGCCTTCACATAATCCGCGTAGAGGTCGCTGAAGTAGTTGCCCAAAAGTTGCCTCGTGATATTAACCGCGTCAAAATGGCGCGTGCGGGTGTTGCAGTCGGCGACTAAAAGCTTGTCAAGGGCATCCAACAGCGTGATATTGTTGTACTTATAGGTCGGTGCGATGTAATATTGGCGATATTCGTCAATGGTACCCATCGTCGGCCTTTGGTTGATGCGGACGGTCTGTCCAGGCGACGACACTTTATTATAAACGCTGTCGGCCAACAAAGACCATGCGGCGCGCATGTTCGGGTCGTTCTTGCCAGCGCGTTGGTCGGCGAGGCGCAGCACCCAAGCATCTACATCCTTGGTGAGCGGGTTGTCCCAAGCCTTCTCAAAGACATATTCGTACATGAACGGGTTGCAGTCGAAACCTTCCAAAGTGGAGCCAATGCCAACGAAATTGTCGCCGCCCTTCTCGAAGGCGCGTTCAATCCTAACATTCACAGTATCAAGGTTTCCTGCCAGCATGGAGTTACCACCGAAGTTGCCGAGATAGCACCAGATATATGGCACACCATAATAGGCGCTGGTACGCTCCCAAACAGGTTGCCTTTCGCAGTAGTAATCGAGCATGATGTGTCTGTCTTTCGGCATGGAGGTGATGTAGGCCTCGATGCGGTTGTCGACTTCCCAATATTGGCGCTCGTTCCAAAAAAGCCACGCCATCTCAAGCCATTTGGCCTCGGGGTCGGCGGCTTCGAGAGATTCATACACCTGACGACTCACGCGACTGAGATATTCAGGCTCCCAGCTCGGCGGGATAAGTTCGTTGAAGATGTCGATGCCGTAGATGTGGTCGGTGCCGTAAAACTCGGTCTGCTTGGCGATGAACTTCTTCTGTATCTCGGTGTAAAGCGGGTCAAGCGGGTCGAGGAACTTGCACCAGCAGATGCTGTCGAAGCCGGCCCAGTCGCCCAACGAAGCCAAAGGCGCATCGGGGTAAAGTCTTGTGATGCAAGGCGGTACATGGCCAGCAAAACCAGGCAACACAGGACGCATGTTCAACTCGCGCTCACGAGCCACGATTTTCTTTTGTAGTTCTTTTTGGTTTTCAAGCCACGACATAGGCAGCGGTCCGCCCCAACGGTCGATGTTTTGCATACGGTGCCACGGCAGGTGCGCCGGACCGGTGAAGTAACTACGGATTTCCTCGTCGGTAAGGCCCAAGTCGCACCACACCTCGTACCACACAGATTCCTGTCCAGTGATGGCTAAAGGCAGGTTTATGCCGTTGAGCGCCATCCAGTCGATGAAGTGTTCCCATTCCGACCAGTCCCACCAAGGCAAGGTGTATCCGAAAGTGCAGTAATTCAAGAAAAAACGCTCTGGCACACGAGCACTCAAACTGACCTTTTCAGGCACGGCAGGCATGGTAGCGGGAATCTGCAAAGGCTCCTCTTTGAACCACGAATACTGTGCCATGCAGTAATATTTCAAGTAGTGGTTGAGGCCGACGGCCATACTGTTGGCGTTGTTGCCACGGATGACGAGTTTATTCTTCTTCATTTCGATTTCAAAACGGTCAACGGTGTCGTTTTCAAGCCGTTCAAGGACGATGTTTTGAGAATACTCCGGCACAACGCGGTTCACCAGCCCGCGCATGGCGATGACTTCAGGGTCGGTTTCCTTCTTCGTGCAGGAAACGCAAAGCATGAGGCTTAACAAGGTGATGAGGTACAGTTTTTTCATTTGATAAAGTTTTAATTGGGGCAAAAATACGTTTTTTCTACGATTTCCATTACCTTTGCCGAAAAATAACACTTCAAATGAAAAAACCTTTTTATATCGTTGTCGCTTTCATCCTCGTTTTCGTCGCTTGCAAAAAATACGAACCCCAAAGCGGCGATGCACCCGCGCCAGTTTTTCCTTCTTATCAAATCGGGGATTATTACCACAACGACACGCTTCAGGGCATCGTGTTTTTCACCACGGCAGGTGGCTCCAGCGGACTGATGGTCAGCCTTGACGAAACCTATCAGCCGTGGTGTGTCGACAACCATATCAATGAGGAAACTGGCGCCACCAATGCCCGAGACGGCTGGTACAACACCAACATCCTGATGGACAACTACGATCTGAGCAATTATCCGGTCATCCAATGGAGTTATCGAAAAAACACGTGGAACCTTGTGTATTACGACCATCGTCACATCACGCGCAAGCAATGGTATGTGCCTTCAAGTAATGAGCTACGCTATCTCCTTCAAAACCAAGAAGCTGTAAACGCTACCCTCGAAGCCAAAGGCTACCCGACTTTGGAAGGCAAGACCTACTGGTCGAGCACGGAGACGGGCACACGCGCCGCAGCGGCAGCTCATACACAAAACGGACAACCCGTCATCAACGACTCGCTGAAGACACAAATGTTCTATGTAAGGGCGATACGGTCTTTCTGAAATGATTTCATTTCTTGGCAACAGGGTCGCAAGTCAGGCCGATACCGAGTTTCTTGAAGATTTTCTGGTCAACTTCGCTGAGCATCACCGTGCTATGCACTTGACATCCTTTGAGTTGCGGCAAGCACTCCAAAGCTTTCTTGCAGTTTTCGTCCCAAAGGCTGAGCATGGAAATAGCTACCAATACCTCGTCGGTGTGGAGGCGTGGGTTGTTACCATGCAAGAAACTAACCTTGGTCTTTTGAATCGGCTCAATCATGGCTTGCGGGATGAGTTTCACATCGTGGTCAATGCCCGCCAAATGTTTTGTCGCGTTGAGCAGCAAAGCCGCACTGGGGCCGAGCAGGGCACTGGTGTGTGACGTGATGATGGTGCCGTCGGCCAATTCGATGGCGGCAGAGGCCACGCCTTCCTTTTCCTTGCGTTCCTTGGCGGCAAGGGTGGTCTTGCGGTCGGCGGTGCTGATTTTGGCCTGTTTCATCAGCAAAGCGATTTTATTCACCTCGTTTTCAGTGCCTTTTCCTTTGGCCAAATCGCATAGCGCGGTATAGTAACGGCGAATGATTTCCTGCTTCGAGGCTTCGCAACAGGCTTCATCGTCGCTGAGACAGTAACCCACCATATTGACACCCATGTCGGTCGGCGACTTGTATGGGTTTTCGCCGTAAATGCTCTCAAAAATAGCATTCAGCACAGGGAAAATCTCAATGTCGCGATTGTAGTTGACGGCGGTCTCGCCGTAAGCTTCCAGATGGAAGGGGTCAATCATGTTCACGTCGCTGAGGTCGGCGGTGGCAGCTTCGTAAGCCACGTTGACGGGGTGCTTCAGCGGCAGATTCCACACGGGAAAGGTCTCAAACTTGGCGTAACCAGCTTTGATGCCTCGCTTGTTTTCCTGATACAACTGACTGAGGCACACGGCCATCTTGCCGCTTCCGGGACCTGGTGCGGTGACCACAACCAAAGGGCGTGTGGTTTCCACATAATCATTACGTCCAAAGCCTTCATCGGAATCAATGAGTGCCACATTGTTCGGATAGCCCTCAATGATGCGGTGGTAATACACCTTGATGCCCATGCGCTCCAAGCGGTGGCGATAGGCATCGGTGCTGGCCTGGCCGTTATAGTGCGTGACCACCACTGAATTGACCATGAAACCACGGCTCATAAACGCATCGCGGAGGCGCAGCACGTCCACATCGTAGGTGATGCCCAAGTCGCCACGCACCTTGTTCTTCTCAATATCCACCGCACTGATGACGATGACGATTTCGGCCACATCAATCAGTTGTGACAACATTTTCAGCTTACTGTCGGGCTGGAATCCCGGCAGTACGCGGCTTGCATGGAAGTCGTCGAACAGTTTTCCGCCAAATTCAAGATAAAGTTTGTCGCCAAACTTGGCAATGCGTTCTTTGATGTGTTCCGACTGGATTTTGAGGTATTTTTCGTTGTCGAACCCGTATTTTGCTGGGCTTTTCATGGCGTTTGAAATTTGAAATACGGGATGCAAAAGTACGGCTTTTTTCGGGAACGCCTCAAAAAAAACATTGATTTTTGAAATTTGTTTTTTCAAAAAATGTACTTTTGCGCTTTTTAATACCTAAAAACTATGTGTGGAATTGTTGCATACGTTGGCCATCAAGAGGCCTATCCCATTCTCATTGAGGGATTGAAAAGACTAGAATATCGCGGTTACGACAGCGCGGGCGTCGCATTGTTGAATAAAGCCGACGAACTGAATATCTATAAATCAAAAGGAAAAGTCTCTGATTTAGTGGCTTTTGCTGCGACAAAAGACATCAGTGGCCACATCGGTATCGCCCACACCCGTTGGGCTACCCACGGCGAGCCGAATCAGGTGAATGCGCATCCGCATCGTTCACAATCGGGTAATATCGCGCTGATTCACAACGGCATCATCGAAAACTACCTGAGCCTGCGAAAAGAGTTGGAAAAACGTGGCTTCAAGTTCCAGTCGTCAACCGACACCGAGGTATTGACCAACCTCATCGAGGACGTGCAACAAAGCGAGCATGTTGACCTTTTTGAGGCCGTCCGCATCGCCTTGAACCATGTGGTTGGCGCTTACGCCATCGTCGTTTTGGAAAAAGGTCATCCCGACCAACTCATCGCTGCCCGTAAAGGTAGCCCCATGGTCATTGGTATCGGTAAAAATGAATACTACATTGCCTCCGATGCTACACCTATCGTAGGCCGCACGCAAAAGGTGGTTTACATTGAGGATGAGCAAGTTGTGAAGATTAAGTTGGGCGAAGAGCTCCACATCAAGACCATTCAGGACGTGGAAGCCATTCCTTACGTGCAAGAGTTGAAGATGAACCTCGACAGCATCGAGAAGGCAGGCTTCGACCATTTCATGATGAAGGAGATTTACGAACAACCTACCATCGTTCGCGACACCATGCGCGGTCGTCTGCACCCTGAAAGCAATACCGTTCGTTTGGGTGGTATTTTGCAGTATGAGAAGCATCTACTATATGCTGACAATATCGTATTTGTGGCTTGCGGCACCTCGTGGCATGCCAGTTTGGTGGGCAGCTACATGATCGAAAAGTTGGCCAAAATCCGCGTCAAGGTGGAATACGCTTCCGAGTTCCGTTACCGCGACCCCGTCATCACGCCGCATGATGTGGTGATTGCCGTGTCGCAGTCGGGCGAGACCGCCGACACCTTGGCTGCCATTCAATTGGCTAAGGAAAAAGGCGCAGTCGTTTTGGGCATTTGCAACGTGATTGGCTCGTCCATCTCAAGAGCCACCGATGCAGGCATCTACACCCACGCTGGCCCTGAAATCGGCGTAGCTTCCACCAAGGCGTTCACTTCGCAAGTCACGGTGATGGCTATGCTGGCTTTGCGTCTTGCCGAGTTGAACAATACCATGAAAGATGAGGAACGACTTGAGTTCATCCAAGAACTTGACCGCATCCCCGAAAAAATCCAGTGGACCCTCGACCACAGCGGCCATGTGAAAGACATTGCTGAGAAATACAAAGACGTGCGTAACATGCTCTATCTCGGACGTTTGCAAAACTACCCCGTGGCCCTCGAAGGTGCCTTAAAGCTGAAGGAAATCTCCTATATCCATGCTGAGGGTTATCCTGCCGCCGAGATGAAGCACGGTCCTATTGCCTTGATTGACAAAGATATGCCCGTCGTTTTCATTGCCACCAACCACAGCACTTACGAAAAGGTGCTCAGCAACATCCAAGAGGTGAAGGCTCGCGACGGCAAGATCATCGCCATCATCAGCGAAAAGGACGTTTTGGCCCGCAAGATGGCCGACTACGTCATTGAGATTCCCGAAACGGAGTGCCTCTATTCGCCGTTGCTGGCCACCGTGCCGCTGCAAATCTTGGCCTATCACATCGCTGTGATGCGCGGCTGCAACGTCGACCAACCTCGAAACTTGGCGAAATCGGTCACCGTGGAATGACAAAGTTGCTTTTCATCTGCCACGGCAACATCTGCCGCAGTCCGATGGCAGAGTTTGTGATGA
The DNA here is from genome assembly GCA_947305795.1 of uncultured Bacteroidales bacterium. Classification (GTDB taxonomy): domain Bacteria; phylum Bacteroidota; class Bacteroidia; order Bacteroidales; family F082; genus Limimorpha. The sequence goes on from CAMZEK010000053.1 coordinate 6,167, forward strand.
AGAAACTCGTTGAGGAGGCAGGCTTGGGCGAACAGTTTGAAATCGCCTCAGCCGCCACCTCGACGGAAGAAATCGGCAATCCCGTTTATCCTCCTGCGCGACGTAAGCTGGCCGAACACGGCATCGGTTGTGAGGGCAAAACCGCCAGACAGATGACGCGGCAGGACTATGCTTATTACGACCACATCATCGCCATGGACCACAGCAACCTCCGCAACTTGAAACGGATGTTCGGCGAGGACACCGAACACAAAATCAGCCTCTTAATGGATTACACTCATCGTCCTGGCGACGTGGCTGACCCGTGGTACACCGGCGATTTTGAGGCCACTTGGCGAGATGTTTCGGAAGGTTGTCAAGGGTTGTTGGAGTTTTTAATGGCGTAAAAGTTCTTTTTTCCGAAAAAAACCTACCTTTGTATCCTACTAATCATGGATTACAAGTCATGGAAAACGAAAAAAACACCGAAAAATTAGCCGGATATATCATCAAATTGGGCACTTTGGCGGCGGTGCTGGCTGTGTGCTGGTATTTCAAGAACGTGCTGATTTACATTATCATAGCCTTCGTGGTCTCACTGATTGGCTTCCCCATCATGACCCGATTACGTAAAATCAAGATTAAGGGTAAACCGGCCCCCGATTGGCTTCTTGCCTTGCTGACCATCGTGGTCGTCATCGTGCTATTATCATTGCTCTTTACGCAGATTGTTCCATTGGTTTCCAATATCATACGTGATGTTTCGGCCATGAGCGGAAACACCTATTTTGAGTCAAATCCCATCGACAAGCTGAACGACTGGCTAATCGCCACCTTCCCCTCGCTTGACCGCAATTTCGACGTGGCTGTCCTTTTGTTGACCAAACTCAAGGAATTGGTCAGTTTCAATAATGTGAGTGGCATCGTAGGCTCAGTGGCCTCGGTGGTTTCAAGTGCCTTTGTAGGCGTTTTTTCCGTGGTGTTCATCTCGTTTTTCTTCATCAAGGACGACACCTTGTTTGAGAAAATCGTTTGTGCACTTGTGCCCGACCGCCATGAGCAAAATGTGACTAAGACGCTGAAGGAAATCAAGCAATTACTATCGCGCTATTTTGTGGGTCTGCTTATCGAAATGCTTGGCATAGCCATCCTCGACTTTCTCGGCCTATGGCTCATCGCGCGACTTCCCGTCAGCTATGCACTTGGTATTGCCTTCATCGCAGGCGTGCTCAACGTGATTCCTTACGTTGGTCCGCTTATGGGTGAAGTCATTGGCGTCATCATCGGCGTGGTGTTGAAATTTGGCACTGGAGCAGGTTTGGACGTCAACATCTGGATTTTCGCACTCATCGTTTTGGCGGTCATGTTGGTTGTACAATTCATCGACAATTTCATCTACCAGCCCGTCATCTATTCGACCAGCATCAAGGCTCATCCATTGGAAATCTTTATCGTGCTGCTTATTGCCGGTCATATTGCTGGAACCGTCGGAATGTTGGTCGCCATCCCCGCCTATACCGTCGTGCGCGTCATCGCGATCCGATTTTTCTACCACTTCAAGCCCATCCAACGCCTCATTCCCGACTTGAGCGAAGAAGACAAAATCATCGAAGAGAGCGAATAGGTACGCTCAACTAATCCATATCTTTTTGTTCTAGTGGGAAAGGTATATGGATTTTTCCTAATTTTGCAGCAATTAATCAAATCAACTGCAAAATGAATAAAATCCTGACCGTATTATCGCTGGCCCTCATCATGGCCATAGCCTTGCCTGCACAGGCGCAAGAAAAGAAGTTCTTCACGCCCGCTGACGCTTCCTACAACAACCGAGCCCTCTATGCCCAACGCCCTAACCAACTGAAATGGGTGGGCGACACCGACATCCTCATGAAGGTGAAAGGCAACGAAATCATCACCATGTCGCCTGACTCGAAAGAGGAAATCTCTTTCCTCACCCTTGACGAGCTGAATGGTTACGCTAACCAAGCCGGCCTCGACAGCCTGCGCCGTATCCCGCAATTGACATGGCTCAACGCCTACCAAGCCAGCTTCTACGCCATGGGCAAGGATGGCATCACCCTCAACCGCCTCGACCTGAAAAAGCAAAAAATTGAGTCGCTGACTTCTATTCCTCAAGGAGCTGAAAACCAAACGCTTTGCAAAGAAACCATGCGCATCGCCTATACCATCGATAACAATCTCTACGTGGCCAATGGCGACAAGCAAGTGCAAATCACCGACAACCCTGAAGGTGTTATCGCCGGTCAGAGCGTGCACCGCAATGAATTTGCTATCGATGGCGGCATCTTCTGGTCGCCCGATGGCAAACTCTTGGCCTACTACAGCATGGACGAGCGCATGGTGACGGATTATCCTTTGGTCGACATCACCGAGCGCATCGCCACAGCCAAACCCATCAAATACCCCATGGCGGGCATGACGAGCCATCAGGTGACACTGCATATTTACAACATCGTCACGGGCAAGGAAATCGTCGTCAAGACGGGCGAGCCTGTCGAACAATACCTTACCGCCATCACCTGGAACCCTGACAACAAGCGCATCTACATCGGCATTCTCAATCGTGAACAAAACCACCTGAAATTCAACGAGTACGATGCCATCACTGGCGACTTCATCCAGACCATTTTCGAAGACCGCGACGAGCAGTATGTGGAACCGCAAGGTCCCGCCTACTTCCTCCCCGACAACCCCGACCAGTTCATCTGGAAGGCACAGCGCGATGGTTATTATCACCTTTATCTCTATACCATCAGCAAAGGCAAGGTGAAACAACTGACCAAGGGCGACTATGTCATCACCGACTTCAACGGCTTCTCGAAAGATGGCAGCAAGATTTACTACCGCTCCACTGAGGTCAGTCCGCTTGAACGCCATTGCTACATGATGGACATCCGCAGCGGCAAGGTGACCCAACTCACCAAGGAACACGGCACCCACGACATCGTGCCTTCAGGTAATGGCAAGTATTTCCTTGACTTATACTCCAGCACCGATGTGCCTTACAATGTCGACTTGCAAGACAACAGTGGTAAGTTCGTCAAACGCCTGCATGAGGCCGAGAACCCGCTGAAAGACTACAATATCGGCGAAACTACCCTTGGCACCTTGAAAGCCGACGACGGCCAGACGCTCTACACCCGCCTCATCAAGCCATACAACTTCGATGCTTCGAAGAAGTATCCCGTGGTCGTTTACGTCTATGGTGGCCCTCACGCCCAATTGATTACCGACAGTTGGCTGGCTGGTGCAGGCATCTACCTGAACTACCTCGCCCAGGAAGGCTTCCTCGTCTTCACCCTCGACAACCGTGGCTCCGCCGACCGTGGCGAGGCCTTCGAGCAGTGCATCCATCGCCAATGCGGACAGTTAGAGATGCGCGACCAAATGACGGGCATCGAATGGCTGAAGACCCTGCCCTACGTCGATGCCAACCGCATCGGCAGCGACGGCTGGAGCTATGGCGGCTTCATGTCGACCTCACTGAAGATTAACCACCCCGAAGTGTTCAAGGTGAGCGTGGCAGGCGGTCCCGTGTTGGATTGGAAGTATTACGAAATCATGTACGGCGAGCGTTACATGGACACGCCACAAGAGAACCCCGAAGGCTACGAACTGACCAGCCTCGAAAACAAGACCGACAAGCTGGAAGGTAAGCTCCTGATGATTCACTGCACCACCGACCCCGTGGTGATGTGGCAGCACAGCCTCGTCTTCGTCGAGAACTGCATCCACAACGGCAAACAACTGGATTACTTCGTCTATCCCGGCCATGACCACAACGTCTACGGTATGGACAGGGCGCATTTGATTACAAAGATTACGCAGTATTTTAAGGATAATTTGTAATGAAAAAAGCCTCAGCGATTGCTGAGGCTTTTTTCATACCGTTTCTATCGCACCACAAATTTCCGCGTCTCGCCCGCAACGGTGATGAAATACATGCCCTGCGGCAAACCTGACACATCAATCTGTTGGGTTTCAGCGTTCAAAATGCCTGTTTGGACGGTCTGGCCCATCACGTTGGTGATACGATACGTTTGGTCTGGTAGAGACGTTGCGCGCCGCGTCTCTACAAACAAAACGCCGTTTGTAGGATTAGGATAAACCGTGAAGGTCCCTGAGCCTGTCGAAGGGCCGTTCTCTTCCACACCGTGAAGGTCGCTAATGACTGCGTCGCAGTCCTCGTCGCCGGGTTTGAACACCAATTCATCCTCAATCCAATAGCAGCGCAAGCCTTCCACGCGGATGCCGTCGCGGTTGTCCATCAGCCTTTCGGGGAAGAAACTGGTGAGATGGCCGATGCCGCACACAATATTGCCGCTGAAGAGGTCGTCGGGGTCGCTCACACGCAGCATCCGATAGATCCTGCCCTCGTATTCGATTTCTTCAACTGCGTCCACATGCATGGTAAGGATTTCCGTGCCGACAAAAATGTTCCAACTGTCGCCCACTTCGGCTTCATAGTCATACAACACGGTGAACAATCCCAAGCGCTTGTTCCACCAATACAACTTGCCGTTGAGTTCAAAGACATACTCATGCGTCACCTCTTCACGCAATCCCTTGTCGTAAAGCGTGTTGATTTTCACAAGGATATGCGTCTGCTCATCGTTGATGATGGTGTCGCCTGCCTGATACATATATTGGTAAGTGATAGTACCATTCTCATTCAGGATTTCATAGTACCATTCAGGATGGCTCGGAGGTGTGACAATAGTATAATCACAATCATATCCCCCTTCATGATAAAGCATCTCGCCTTCATTAACATAACAACGAAGGTATTCTATCTCACTTGCATCATACACTTCCCATCCATTGCAAACTTCTATGCTTGGGAACAAGCCTCTCTCATAGCCAATTCCCTCGATGATTTTCCCACTATAATAAGTCGGAAGGTCATCGTTAAACCTAACCCACTGCGTACGATAATTGTGTCCGTTCCAAGTCACACTGCCAACGCTATCGACAGTCGCTAAATGAGTACAGTCACCTACTTCGTAGTACCACGATTCGCCCGCTTCGGCATCAAAGTCATACAAAATCGAGAAGGCGTTTGTGGTCGGGTTGAACCAATACACCTTGTTGTCTTCCTCGTACACAAATTCTCCTCCTTCATGCCCAGTATCAACAGAATTCTGATTGATGATGCTGCAATGATGGCCTTGAATGATAGTGTCGCCTTCCACGAAAAACCTCTCGTATTCAGGATGTGTGCCCCATGGATTGAACACATCGAAATACCATTCCGCCTCTTGGGGAGCAAATGAAGCAGGCGCTCCGTCACTGTTCATCACGCAATCGTCAAACGCCTCGTTGTCCCAAACCAGGTCGCCGTTCTCGTGGTAACACAAGAGATGGACAAACGACCCCACCATTTCTTCATAGCCGCTATTCAAGAAGCCGTATGAACTGCCCACGCCTTCAATCCAATACTCATCAGGGCCAAAAATCAACTTCCTTCTCATTGTACCGTTGACTTCCACTTCGGATTCTTCAAGCACCATTAACGTTTCACCAAACCAATTCACGGTGACCGTATCGCCCACGGTCAAATTGAAATCATATAGCAGCACTTCCTCTTCGTAGGATTGTGACCATTTCCTTCGTAAATACACCCTCTTGTCCTCTTCGCGAACCGCACCTGCTATTCTTTTGGAATCATACACATCTTCCGTCCAAACAAGTTTATAGTCCACTCCATCCAAGTTGATATTGTCTCTAATACTTTGGATTTCAGTAAAGTAATCATTCGGATAGTTCATGGAAGCAATGTAAACCACATTCCATTTCTGACGGTCGTTGCCCTCATGAACCAAGGGGACATAGTTGCCATAATTGGCAATATGGTCAGCATCCGGAATGCACTTCCAATACTCCCCGCCACCATCAAAATACAGATGATTGTCAGCACCTTTGAAAAGACGGGCATTTTCACCACCTGGAGCGATATCAACAAGGGGAACCTCCTCGCCAATTTCAGTAAAATGCTCGCCATGGTCATAAGAAAAAGAATAAGAAAGAATAGCCGAATGACTTGTAAAGTGTGGCGTATACACGACGCCTCCATCGCCAATGGCCAAAGTCGTCCCATCAAACAGATAGAAACCAGGAGTATGCTGGAAGCCGATGCTACTCCCATCGACATGGTAGCCGCAAGCCACCACGTTGCCCTCAGGGTCGAAGGCCATGTCACGAATGTTCAAGTCTTCGGCAGCGACGATTTCCCAACTCTGCATATCGGATAAGGTGGAATGGAAGATTCCAGTATCTCCATCCGAATATGACCAAACACTGACGTACACATAGCCTTCGGCATTAACAATCATGTCGCTGAGTTGAGAGCCTTCGTCCAATTCAAGACCTTCAAAACTCCATGTCTCGCCGCCGTCGATGGTCCAAAAACAAGTCTCGTCCACATAACACACGACAATTTCGTTTGAGGGAGAATACATTTTAGTTACAGCGGTTGTTTGCGGCACATAAGGCAAAGGCGAAGTCTCTTCCCATGTATTTCCATTATCGTCTGAATAGAACATAGTCTGGTTTTGCCAAGGAATAACAAAGAGACGTCCTTCTTCACCAATGATGAAATTCGAGCTGACAAAATCCAATTCCAAAACAAGTTCCCAGTTAAAACCTTCATCTTGTGAACGCTGCAAACCATAGTAATTCTGCGCATAGAGGTTGCCTTGCGCATCAGCACCTAGAAAAACTCCAGGCGTTTCGATGGGCTTCCAAATGTTTTGCGCCTCAAGGATGCCGATGCATCCGAGGCAAAGGATGATGATTGATACTAACTTTTTCATTTTGTTGTGTTTTTAATTAACTTCGTTGAATCATCGATTTGTTATTTATTCACTACAAATTTCCGCGTTTCACCGCCAATTCTAATGAAATACATCCCCTTGGGCAAACCCGAAACATCAATCTGCTGCGTCTCAGCAGTAATTCTGGCTGAAAGGACAGTCTGTCCCGTGAGATTGCTGATGCAGTAGGTTTGGGCTGGTAGAGACGCAAAATTTTGCGTCTCTACGAACAAAACGCCGTTGGTAGGATTAGGATAAACCGCCAAGGTCCCTGAGCCCGTCGAAGGGCCGTCCTCCTCCACACCATGCACTTCCGAATAAACCGCGTCGCAGTCCTCGTCGCCGAGTTTGAAGACCAATGCGTCCTCAACCCAATAGCAGCGCAGACCGTCAACGCGCACGCCGTCGCCGTTGTCCATCAGCCTTTCGGGGAAGAAACTGGTGAGGTGGCCGATGCCGCACACGATGTCGCCGCTGAAGAGGTCTTCGGGGTCGCTAACGTGCAGCATCCGATAGGTTCTGCCTTCGTATTCGATTTCTTCAACCGCGTCCACATGCATCATGAGACTTTCCGTCCCCACTTTGATTTCCCAAATGTCGCCCACTTGGGCATTAAAGTCATACAGCACGGTAAACTCTTCCAAGGTCTTGTTCCACCAATACAGTTTGTCGTCGCGCTCATAAACGTATTCATGCGTCACATCAGTATGTACATCCTTGTCATAAAGTGTGTTGATTCTCACAAGAATATGCGTTGGCTCATCTTGGACGATGGTGTCACCGGCCTGATAGAGGTATTGGTAGGTGATGCTACCGTTGTCGTTCTGGATTTCGTAGTACCATTCTCTCGGTGCGATGTCTTCGATAAAGTTCTGAAAATAATCCCAATAAGCAGCATTCTGATAGGCTTCCTTGCTGCCGACTGGAACATGGATTGGAATGTTGGGGTCGTAGAAGTAAACGGCACCATAACCAGCGAAAGTGTATTGGTCAAGTTCAGGCGGTGTTGGATTGCAGGAATAGATTTCGCTGAAACGAGTGTTTCTGAAAACATAGTTCTCAATATTGGTGACAGATGCCGGAATTTTCAAAACGCCAGTGAAATTCTCACAATCGGAAAAAGCGGCGCCGAAGAGATGGGTCACTCCATTCCCCAAGTCAAGGTCGGAGAACAAGCAATGGTCAAACGCCATATTATGAATGGAAGTCACCGAGTTCGGTATGACCAAGGTTCCCGTAAAGGCGGATTCAGAGAAAACGGCATGATTGATGGTGCTCAACGACTCGGAGATTCTAAGTTCACCAGTGAAGTTGGGGCAATACTCAAAAGCCCTTGTCCCTATATATGTCACTGAATTAGGGATGAT
>CAMZEK010000054.1 GCA_947305795.1 uncultured Bacteroidales bacterium
ACGAGTGCAGCACATGGTGCTCGTAGAACTGCTCCATGTCCTTGCGCGAGATGACATTGATTTTGGCGTTCCAGTCCAAGTACAAGTCTTTCAACTGGTTATATTGCTCCTTTTGCTTGTCACTCAATTCTGGAAAATAGTCAAATAGGCGTGTTGTGTCCATAAATTTGCGCAAAATAGGCTTCAAAAATACGGAAAAAATCGATGAAGCAACGTTTTTATTTTGGATTTATACGAAAATCGGACTTTTTGCGTTTCTCTTCCATGAAAAAACTGTTACTTGCATTTATCGTAGTTTTTCCGTTGTTCGCCGTAGCGCAACGCATTACTCCAGAAGAATACATCCAAACCTACAAGGACGTCGCCATGCGCGAAATGCGCGAGCACAAGATTCCAGCCTCAATCACCTTGGCGCAAGGCCTGTTGGAGTCGGGGGCAGGCAATAGCGCTTTGGCGCGCGAGGCTAAGAACCACTTCGGCATCAAGTGCCACAAGGGCTGGACAGGCAAGACTTACTACATGGACGACGATGAGAAGGACGAGTGCTTCCGCAAGTACAAGAACGCCGAGGAGTCCTTCCGCGACCACTCCGAGTTCCTCTGCACGCGTTCACGCTATGCGTCCCTGTTTGACTTGAAAATCACTGACTACAAAGGCTGGGCCAGAGGCCTCAAGGCGGCTGGATATGCCACCAACCCCAGATATGCCCAACTGCTTATTGACCGTATTGAGTTATACGACCTCACCAAGTACGACAAAATTGCGCTCGGACTGATGACCGACGACAACCAACTGCCTGAAATTGCGGAAGAGGATGAACTTATCGAATTGGCTTATTCGCCCACGATCCGTTCATCGTTCGAGTTGGTGGACATGACCAAGGACAAGCGTTTCATTTATGAGAACAACGGCGTGCGTTTTGTCTTCGCCAAGGAAGGTGAGACGCCCGAAGGCATGGCCAAGGAATTTGGCATCAAATACAACAAATTCTGCGAATACAACTGCCTGCGCCATCCCGACGAGGTGGTTTTCCATAGCGGCGACGTGGTTTATCTGGCTCGATTGAAAAACAAGAACTGGAAAGCCAAAAAACACATTGTAGAACAAGGTGAGACCATCCGCGACATTGCACTACAATATGCCGTGAAACCCGAAAAACTTCTGAAAAAGAACAATTTGAAGAAAGGCGCCAAACTCCACAAGGGACAGAAACTTTGGCTGCGTTAAGGTAGGATTCTCAATTCTTCCTTCAGATACTTTCCTGTATAACTCTCTTCGCACTGCACCACTTCCTCAGGCTTGCCTTGGCAGACGATGCGTCCACCGCGGTCGCCGCCCTCGGGACCCATATCGATGACCCAGTCCGCCATCTTGATGACATCCAAGTTGTGCTCGATGATGAGGACAGTGTTGCCTTTGTCCACTAATTTGTTCAGCACATTCATCAGCACCTTGATGTCCTCGAAATGCAGGCCAGTGGTGGGTTCGTCGAGGACATAAAGTGTCTTGCCCGTGTCACGTTTGGCGAGTTCGGTGGCTAGCTTCACACGTTGTGCCTCGCCGCCTGAGATAGTGGTGGAGGCCTGGCCGAGGGTCAAATAGCCCAAGCCGACATCCTTCAATGTTCTGATTTTCTGGATAATGCTTGGGATGTTCTCGAAAAACTCCACCGCCTCGTTGATGGTCATGTTGAGCACGTCGTTGATGGACTTGCCTTTGTAACGCACCTCGAGCGTCTCGCGATTGTAGCGTTTGCCTTGGCATTCCTCGCACATCACTGACACATCGGGAAGGAAATTCATCTCGATAACGCGCACGCCCGCGCCTTTGCAGGCCTCGCAGCGACCGCCTTTCACGTTGAACGAGAAACGCCCCGCCTTGTAGTTGCGGATTTTCGACTCAGGCAACTCGCCGTAGAGTTTGCGAATATCATCGAAGACCTTGGTGTAAGTCGCAGGGTTCGAACGCGGTGTGCGTCCAATCGGTGCTTGGTCGATTTGGATGATTTTGTCGATTTTTTCCAAGCCTTCGATGCTGTCGTAGGGCAAAGGCTCTTTCACCGAACGGTAGAACTTTTGGCTGAGGATGGGGGAGAGGGTCTCATTAATTAAGGTGGACTTTCCCGAGCCGCTGACACCTGTCACGCAGACCATTACGCCCAATGGCAGTTCCAAATCCACGTTTTTCAGGTTGTGGCCTTTCGCTCCTTTGATGGTCAAAATATTGTATTCCAATGGTTTGCGTCTTGTTTTCGGCACCTCGATTTGGCGCAGACCGTTGAGGTAGTCGCAGGTGATGGAATGGCCGTTTTTCGCCTCGGCGGGCGTGCCGGCAAAGACGACCTCGCCGCCGTGTCGACCCGCGCCTGGACCAATATCGACCAAATAATCCGCGTTGAGCATGGTGTCTTTGTCGTGTTCGACGACGATGACCGAATTGCCAATGTCGCGCAATTCCTTCAGTGACTCGATAAGTCGTTGGTTGTCACGTTGATGCAGCCCAATACTCGGCTCGTCCAAGATGTACAACACCCCTGTCAGTTGCGACCCGATTTGGGTGGCCAAACGGATGCGTTGCGCCTCGCCGCCCGAAAGCGATGCCGCCGGACGGTTCATGTTCAGATAGTCGATGCCGATATCTAAGAGGAAATGCACGCGTTTGTGGATTTCACGTAGGATTTCTTTGGCTATATCGTTTTGTCTTTCAGTGAGTTTGCTTGGTAGTTCGTCAATCCATTTTCCAAGTGAAAGCGTGTCCATGTTGGCCACTTCCGCGATGTTTTTTCCGTCAATGCGGAACCATTGCGACTCCTTTTTGAGTCTTGTGCCACCGCACATAGGACAGGCAATGTGGTTCATAAACGAGTTTGCCCAGCGCGTGATGCTTGTTGGCGCGTCCTCGTTGTTTTGGCTCTCAATGAAGTTGATGACGCCCTCAAAGTTGATTTTGAAGGTCGAAGTGACGCCAAGGTTTTCGTGTTTCACTTCAAAGGTCTCGTTGGTGCCATAAAGGATAACGTCAAGGGCTTCGTCGGAGAAGTCCTTCAGCGGCGTGTCCAAGGTGTATCCGTATTTCAGACCGATGGCTTCCAACTGCTTGAAAATCCAGCTACCAGCCTTATATTCGCCCGTGGGAGCGAGGCCGCCCTTGCGGATGCTTAGACTGGGGTCGGGGATGAGTTTTTCCTTGTCCACCACCGCAATTTCGCCTAAGCCGTTGCACTTGGGGCAGGCACCGTAAGGTGAGTTGAACGAGAAGGTGTTAGGCTCGGGGTCTTCATAAGAGAGGCCCGTCGTGGGGCACATCAGTAGGCGACTATAGTAGCGCAGCTGTCCGCTGTCATTGTCCATCACCATCAGTAAACCTTTGCCGTAGCGGAAAGCTGTCTGTACTGATTTCTTGATGCGATTGAGGCTGTCCTCATGTACCTCGATGCGGTCGATGACGATTTCGATGTCGTGGGTCTTGTAACGGTCCACCATCATCCCGAACTCGATTTCGCGCATCTCGCCATCTACGCGAACTCTTGTAAATCCCGCCTGACGGATGTGCTCGAACAACTCTCGATAATGACCCTTCCTGCCCCTCACCGATGGTGCTAGAATGTTGATGCGTCGACCTTGGAACTCACTCATTATCAAGTCGGTGATTTGCTCCTCGGTATAGCGCACCATGCGCTCACCCGTGTTGTAGGAATAAGCCTCGCCGATGCGGGCATAGAGCAGGCGGAGGAAGTCGTAAATCTCGGTGATGGTACCCACTGTCGAGCGCGGGTTCTTGTTTACCGACTTTTGCTCGATGGAAATCACGGGACTAAGGCCTGTGATTTTGTCCACATCGGGGCGTTCCATGTTACCGATGAACTGCCGCGCGTAGGCCGAGAAACTCTCCATGTAGCGTCGTTGCCCTTCGGCATAAATCGTGTCGAACGCCAGCGACGACTTGCCGCTCCCGCTGATGCCCGTGATAACCACCAAAGCGTTCCGCGGAATCGACAAGTCGATGTCCTTCAGGTTGTTCTCGCGAGCACCAAGGATTTCTAGGGTTTTATCTTCTGAGAAGTCGTTCATTTTTCAGGCCGCAAATTTACATTTTTCAATATAAAAACGAGTTAAAAAACTACACTTTTCAAATTGTTCTGCTTTTTTTGCCTATTTTCCATCTTTTTTCTTGTGTAAACCATTTTCTTTGTATTTTTGCTTTCGATTGTTCGGGGAAAAATCCGAATGATTGAAGGCAATTTGTGCTTGTATCCCAGTAAGCAAAATCTGGAAAATTTTGAAGTGGATATAAGATGCGAGTTTGCCAGCCTAATTTGTATTCAATCAGATTTTCTGTTGATGCATATAGGCTAGGTAAACGTATCTATTTTACTTTAAAGGTGCTTTCCAGAGCCTGCTTACTGAAAATAGGTGCGATGAAGTTTCCTAGCCTTCTTATGTACAATCGTAAACCTGCCGAATCGGGGAAGCAATAGGCAGAATAACTTAAAACTAACAAATTATGGAAATAGAATGCCCAAATTGTGGATTTGACGATTGCTACTTCAACGGCACATGTTATGAATGCCCTGATTGTGGTTACACTTGGACTGATAATGATGATGACGAAAATGATTGGTGAAATAATCATTATTATGTAATGAACTATTTATTTGAAGATCAATAAATAACAAATCAAAACATGTTTATTATGAAAAACAGAATTCTTTTAATCCTTGCATTAATTACTGCTTTGCCTTGTGCTTATTCACAGACACAAAAAAACAAGATAGATTACAAGAACCAAAGCTATGATATGGTGTTCGATAAACCAAATTGTATCTTATCAGTCATCCCATTAGACGCACTACCAAAAATAAAATCATTGACTATCAGGGGACAACTAGGGAATGACGATGTGAGCATTATTTTTGACAAGTGCACCGATTTGGAATACTTAGACTTAAAAAGCACAAGTCTGAAAACTTTCAACATAACAGACTTTTCCAAAGTTAACAAATTGAGAGTTTTCAAAATGCCTTCGAAAGTACGAGTACTCGAGGTTGGCAGCGGAATACCTGATTATGATGATTTATTTAAAGATTGCCTATTTCTTGAAGATGTTGAACTGCCTTCAGATTTAGAGTATATATATTGTAATCTTTTCAATAATTGTCCAAAAATAACGACAATAACTATACCTGCAAAAGTTCGAGAATTTGTTTCTGAAATAAAATTCTGTCCTTCTTTGACCATTGTAGATTTAAGTCGATGTGCAAATTTTTACACATATAGGTTAAGATTTAATAAATGTCCAAAAATAAAATTGATCAAATATCAGAGCGAAAAGCCGAGAGTATTTATTAACTGGGGAGAACCTAATGCTGGTGTATGTTATTATTTCAGTCCTAATGAATGCACAGTGTGTGGTTACAAAAACTGTACTTTGTTTTTTGAGGGAGAAGCAATTAATGCCAAAAGAAATCCAGTTAATAACTGCACCATATATTGTCCGAAGTCGATGATGACACATTTCTATGTGGAATTCAATGAATACAATAACAAATTGATTGGCTTGACTGAATCAGAAATGAAAGAAATGAAGCAAAAAGAACAAAGGAGAATAGAAAAGGAGCGCCAGGAAAGGGAACTAAAAAAGGAACGTTTAGAAGAAGAATGAAAAAAACAGGAAAGAATACAACAAGAAGAGTTGAGAATTGCTGAAGCCAAGAAAAAAAGAGAAGCAGATTCTATAGGGCATATTAATGGGTTGAAATTAAGCTATTCATCATACCGCTTTTTGTTTGCGAACGATGAAAGTTTCATTTCATGCATCACCCTGGAGAATCCCATTACAATCGAAATCGAAATTATGTCATTGATAGACCAAAAAATGGACGAATTGTCTTACATTATTGTCAAAGGAACAGAATTCAAAGATGAGTATATTGCTAGGATTAGTATGGAAGGAATCTGTGATATTTCCAATTGTATGAGATTTGACTTACCCGAAATATCCGATTATGCAGAAAACAAGTTGATAGATTTCGTAAATGAACGGAAAACCTTATCCAAGGCCTATAATAAAGCGAAGAAAAAAGATCCAAATTTGAAATGCTCAGAGTTTTTAGCTTCTTATATCAATGATAATAAGGATAATAAGAGTGGTAATAGGAAAACGGCGAATGGATCGCAAGTACTCAAAACGCTTGGAGTAGTGGGTGGGGTGGCCGTTGCTGTGGGTGCTTATGTGTCATATCTTTATTTCCTTTCAAAAAAGTAATAAAGTGCGATTGCCAGAGTACAATAGCCGACAGTAATGTCGGCTTTTTTGCGCTACTTTTGACAATGCGCAGGTATAGAAATGCTAAAATCTTTGATAATGCGCAGGGATAACGGCTTTTTCCTTACCGATTGCAAACATTTTGCTAATTTTGCAGCAAAATTTAGATTATGTCGCGAAACGAACAAGAGCTGAAAGGTGTCACACTGTTGGGCAACCAAAATACCCAATACAATTATGACTATACGCCCGAAGTGTTGGAAACGTTTGAGAACAAACATCCTGAAAACGATTATCTTGTGACCTTGGACTGTCCCGAGTTTACCTCGCTGTGCCCCAAGACGGGTCAGCCCGATTTTGGACACCTGATCATCAACTACATCCCACGCACGTTGATGGTAGAGAGCAAGAGCCTGAAACTCTACCTTTTCAGTTTCCGCAACCACGGCGACTTCCACGAGGACTGCGTGAACATCATCATGAAGGACTTGGTCAAGCTGATGGATCCCAAGTATTTGGAGGTCATCGGCCTGTTCAATCCGCGTGGTGGCATCTCTATCAAGCCCTTCGCCAACTACGGCGACGCCGAGCATCAGGACATGGTGAAACAACGTTTAATGTCAGCATTCCACAACTCATGAAAGACGCTGTGATTATCATTTCGGGAGGTATGGACTCCACCACGATGCTGTATGAATACAAGGAAGAAATCGCCATGGCCATCACCTTCGACTACGGCTCCACCCAGAACGGGCGCGAACGTGTCTGTGCCGTGACGCATTGCCAACGCTTGGGCATCAAGCACATCATTGTTCCATTGGAGTTCATGCATCGTTATTTCAAAAGTGCCCTTCTGATGACCGCTGACGACATTCCCGAAGGCAATTACAACGACGAAAACATGAAATCGACGGTGGTGCCTTTCCGCAACGGCATTATGCTGGCCATCGCCGCTGGCATTGCCGAGAGCAACGGACTGAAGCGCGTGATGATTGCCAACCATGCAGGCGACCATTCCATCTATCCCGACTGTCGTCCGGGCTTCGTCAATGCCATGTCGGAGGCCATGTCGGCGGGAACCTACGAGAATATTAAGGTCTTTGCACCTTATACTTACCTTAGCAAGAAGGAAATCGCAGAGCATGGCAAGGCTTTGGGTTTGGATTACTCCGAGACCTA
The DNA here is from genome assembly GCA_947305795.1 of uncultured Bacteroidales bacterium. Lineage (GTDB taxonomy): Bacteria > Bacteroidota > Bacteroidia > Bacteroidales > F082 > Limimorpha. The sequence goes on from CAMZEK010000054.1 coordinate 7,444, forward strand.
TTCTTGTTACAAAGGTGGCGAGAAGCACTGCGGCAAATGCGGCACTTGCCGCGAACGCCGCCAAGCGTTGCTCGATGCCGGCATCGAAGACCGTACCGAATACGAATCATAAAGCTAAGGTCCCTGAGCCCATCGAAGGGCCGACCGGAACCAAGACGGTGCTTCGACAGGCTCAGCAACCTGCTTCAACTGAATAACTGAACAACTGAAAACTGAACAACTGAATATGTATTACGTCAGAAAAACCTTAGAAATATCTTCTTGCCACCAGCTCTACCTCGACTACGAGAGTAAATGTGAGAACCTACATGGCCACAACTGGAAAGTCAACGTGTATTGTCGCGCTGAGAAACTGGACAACAATGGCATGGTATGCGACTTTACCGAAATCAAACGCTTGATTCACGGCAAGATTGACCATACGAACCTCAATGAGGTGCTTGACTTCAATCCTACTGCCGAGAATCTGGCCAAATGGATTGTCGATACCGTCCCGAACTGTTACCGCGCCGACGTGTGGGAGTCACGCGACAACAAAGCATCTTATATAAAAGACAACGCCCCCCAATGTTTCGAATAAACGAAATATTCTACTCCCTGCAAGGCGAAGGCTATCAAAGCGGTACGCCTGCCGTTTTCGTGCGCTTCAGTGGCTGCAACTTGCATTGTGTTTTCTGTGACACACAGCACCAAGAGGGGATAATGATGTCGTTACAAGAGATTGTACATGAGGCAAATAAGCATCCCATTGCGCCATTGGTTGTGCTGACAGGTGGCGAACCATCCTTGTTCATTGACGAAGCTTTTGTGGCGGAGCTGAAGCAAAAGACAGGCAAGAAAATCGCCATCGAGACTAATGGCACACGACCTTTGCCTGCCAATCTTGATTGGGTGACGCTTTCGCCGAAATATGCTTTTGAGGGTGGTGGCGTAGAACCTTGTGTGTTAACGCATTGCGATGAGTTGAAGGTGGTTTATCTCGGTCAGGATTTGGCGCAATATGAGAACATTGGAGCCCAATATCGATTTTTGCAGCCGTGTTTTTGTGAAGACGAAACACAACGAAAAACCAATATGAAAGCCTGCGTGGAAGCAGTAATGCTAAACCCGGGTTGGCGACTTTCGCTGCAAATCCACAGGGTTCTGAATATCCCGTAATTATTTGTGTGGTCTAAAGCTTCTCCTCGGCTCGCTGTATATCAAAAACACGGCGGGCTTTTTATTTAAGTCGCCCTTATAATTCTTCCATTCGCCAATGCTTTGGCTGATAATGAGCTCGTCGTCGCAAGTGAGGTTGCAGGCGACGCAGACGCGTGTGGCAGGATGGAGGTTCTTGCATAGGTCCTGCAACATGGCATTGTTGCGGAAAGGTGTCTCGATGAAAAGTTCCGTTTCATTGTTGGCTGCCGATCTCCGTTCCAAATCCTTGATGGCGTTCTGCCGTTCTGGACTTTTGATGGGCAGATAGCCATGAAAAGCAAAGGATTGTCCGTTGAAGCCTGAGGCCATCAATGCTAAAATCATCGCGTTGGGACCAACCAAGGGAATGACTTGTATGCCAGCAGAATGGGCCAGATCCACGACTAAAGCGCCTGGGTCGGCGACGCAAGGCGTACCAGCCTCCGACATCAGACCCATGTCTTCTCCTTGCAGACAAGGGCCGAGGTGTTCCATCAAGTCGAGATTGCGGGCGTTGTGCTTGTCAAGCTCAATGAATTCGATGTCGTCGATGGCGTTGTTCATCCCGATGCGGCTCAAGACACGACGTGAGGTGCGGGTATTTTCCACCACAAAATGTTTCAAACGTTTCACAATCTCAAGCGTCCCAGCAGGTAAAACCTGATCGGGTTTTGTGGCTCCCAATAGATTGGGTACCAAATAGAGCTTTCCGAAGGTGTTGGTAATCATATTGTTGTGAGATTGTTGAAATGCCATCACATCGCAATCTTTTTCTCAATGTCGGTCATCATCACTTTGAACTGTTTGTCGGTTTCCAAACGGTCAACAACGGTTTTGCAGGCGTGATGCACTGTGGCATGATCCTTGTTGCCACATTGTTTACCAATGGCAGCAAGGCTGGCGTTGGAGTATTTCTTGGAAAAATACATTGCAATTTGCCGTGCTTCAACAACTTGATGCTTGCGTGTCTTGAGGGAGAGCTGTTCTATTGGAATGCTGAAATAATCGCAGACAATATTGATAATGTATTCCACAGAGACCTCTTTGACAGAATGGCGCATGAAGCGGTCAAGGATTTGTTGGGTCAGCTCAATGGTGATGGCTTTTTTGTTGAGCGATGACTGTGCGACAAGAGAAATCATCACGCCTTCCAGCTCGCGGATGTTGGTTCTGACATTGTTAGCCAGATAATTAACAATGTCATCAGGCAGACTGATTCCGTTGCTGTAGAGCTTGTTTTTCAATATGGTGGATCGGGTGGCGGCGTCAGGTGTTTGAAGATCGGCAGTCAGGCCCCATTTGAAGCGCGACATGAGGCGCGGCTCCATGTCTTGCAGGTCGGCAGGGAACTTGTCGCTGGTAATGACCAACTGCTTGTTGTTTTGGTGCAAGTAGTTGAAAATATGGAAGAACGTTTCCTGCGTCATGGTCTTCTTGGCTAAAAATTGGATGTCATCGATGATGAGCACGTCAATCATTTGGTAGAAGTGGACGAAGTCGTTCAAGTTTTTGTTTTTGGAAGCTGTAACGTATTGGTTTGTGAACTGTTCCGCTTGCACATAAAGCACGGTCATTTCAGGGTGGAGGCGTTTGGTCTCCAAGCCGATGGCATGGCAGAGGTGTGTCTTCCCAAGGCCGGTGTTGCTGTAGATGAGCAAGGGATTGAACGCCGTTTTGCCTGGGCTTTTGGCCACTGCCAACCCGCCTTGTCGCGCTACTCGGTTGCAATCGCCCTCAATAAAGTTTTCAAACGTGTAATTCTCATTGAGTTGCGAATCAATTTGCAGCTTTTTCAGTCCAGGTATAACAAAAGGATTGATGGGATTTCGTGAAAGCGTTTCGGGCGCAGGTCGTCCGATGGGGTTCTTGATGTTGTTGCGGTTCGAGCCGGGCATGACCATCGTGTACGGTTGGTCGGAGCTGTCCATGAGGATGCTGTATTCCAGTTTCCCATCGGGACCGAGGAAGCGTTTGATGGTTTTGCGCAGCAGGTCGATATAGTGGTCTTCAAGCCAATCGTAGAAAAACATGCTGGGGACTTGGATGGTGAGCACGTGATCGTGGAGCGAGAGCGGAACGATGGGCTTGAACCATGTGGCAAAGCTCTGCTCGGAAGTGTTGTCACGAATCACTTCAAGGCATTTGTTCCATATTTCCAAATGGTTGCTCATCATCTGAAGTCGGTTATTTACTTGTTTTTCAAACTGATTTGTCAAAAAATCCAGCCGTTTCCATTCCTGTATGCAGCTTGATTTCGACTTTGCAAAAATCGGAAATTAATTGTTTATAAAGAAATTTATTTCCTATTGATTTTGAATTTTCTTTTCCGTAAAATACGAGGATTTTTCGCTTTTGGAGTTGTGGCGTCAATGTAACTCTCTGGTTTACATTGTGTTGATATGCGTAATCTTTACCCCAAATAAATTAGAAAATTTTTCGGCAATTCTTGAAGCGGAATTTTTTCTTGTTGAAAACTCCAAATAGCAGTCCAACTTGAAGCGCGGGTTGAGCTGTTCTAGATTTTCCTCTTTCATGATGCGCATCACCTCGTTCATAAGGGGATAGGCGAACTCAAGACTGTAAATTTCATTTATGGTTTTTTCGACTATCGCACTGTTGTCCAAGGCTTCGCGGGCGGCGGTTTTATAGGCGTTGATGAGTCCCGAAGTACCCAATTTGATGCCTCCGAAGTATCTTATCACGACGATGCACACGTTGGTCACCTCCTTGGAAAGAATCTGGTTGAGGATGGGCTTGCCCGCCGTACCCGAGGGTTCGCCGTCGTCGGACGAGCGGAAATTCTTCTTGTCAGGACCAATCATGTAGGCATAGCAATGGTGGCGCGCATCAAAATATTTCTTCTTGACCGAGGCGATGGCGGCTTTGGCCTCGTCTTCGCTCATCACAATGAAGGTCTCAGCGATGAACTTGCTGCCTTTCTCCTTGTAAAGGCCTTCGCCACAAGTGCTTAACATGTTATAGGTGTCGTCTTGGGTCATGGCTTCAGGGTAATGAGGATGACGGCGATGATGGCGATGGCGAGGCCTAGGTAGTTCTTCCAAGTCAGTTTCTCCTTGAAGAGCAGCCAACCTGTTAGTGCTGTGATACTGACCACACCGATATTATAGATAGGGAACAGCACCACGTTGTCGAAGCAGCGCATGGCATGATAGACGCTGTAGGTCGAAAAGAAGTTGATGACGCCCAGACCGATACCGCCGAGGGCGCTTTTCCACTGCCATTTCGACTTGCCACGGATGAGGTCATAGGCCACAAGGATGATACCGAAGAGCAGGGCGATAAAATAGATGAAGGCGATCATGAAGCTCATGTCGGGAGCATCGTTTTTCTGCTCGGTAAGCTTCATCAAGATGTCGCCTGTGCCAGTCCCAAAGAAGATAAGAACGGGTAATAACCAATTGATTTTGTTGGTTTTATCTGTTTTCTCCTTTCCACCTACTACCAACACCAACGCCACTAATGCCAGCACAATGCCCATCGTGGCGACGAAATTCAGCTTCTCGCTGAACAACACCACGCCCGCCAAGGTGGGCAAAACCACCGAGAGCTTGCTCGACAACGAGGTGACTGTCACACCTGAGCGTTGGGTGGAAGCCGTCATCAACACGTAGGTGAAGATGAACCAGAAACCCGTCAGCAGAGAGAGACCAAACCAAGGCTCACTCACTAACTGCGCAGGTGTGTCGAATTGTTTGCACATGAGGAAGCCCGTGCCGGCGGCGAAGACGTAGTTCCACATCAGCGCTTGGTGGTTGTCAAGTTTGAAGCGCTCAAAGAGGCGCATTGCCACGAAGACGCCCGTTGAAAATAATATGGCGAGAATCAGGTATATCATTGTTGTAGGGACGTATTGAATACGTCCGAAAAACATTCGGCAAAGGTACGTTTTTTTTGCGTATCTTTGCCGTGTGATAGGATTTAATTTGACAAAAACAAGACGCCATTTCACCGACCTATTGGCCGAAAAGTTCCCCCAGCGCGAGGCGGAACAACTAATGCGCATCCTTCTTGAAGACCTTTTCGACATTGACTGGAACCAACAGTTGATGAATCCCGACCTGCGCATCGATGAGCGGCAGCATTATCAGTTGGGGCAGGCAGTGAAGCGCTTACAGGCGGGTGAGCCAGTGCAGTATGTGACAGGCATGTCGCATTTCGGCGACCTATTAATAAAGGTGTCACCTTCAGTGCTCATCCCCCGACCTGAGACGGAGGAGCTTGTGCAAAAGATTTCTACAGCCAGCCTCCCATATCAATGCTCCGCTGCACATGTCATTCCAGCAGAGGCAAGTGCGGGAGCAGGGAAATGCCCTGCATTCGACGGAGTCAATCTATGGGCAGCGGGACGCAAAGAGGAATCTATGGGAGGCGACCCGAAAAAAATCCGCATCTGGGACATCGGCACAGGCTCGGGCTGCATCGCCATCGCTCTGGCAAAGCATTTTGAGAACGCAGAAGTCATTGCTTTTGATGTTTCGGAAACGGCTCTGCAAATCGCCAAGGAAAATGCCGATAGCAATGGCGTGGAGGTGACTTTTGTGCAAGACGATGTCTTAAATCCTCAATCCGAGTTTTTCAGCAAACCCGTGGATTTGGTGGTAAGCAACCCGCCCTACGTCTGTGATAGCGAGCGTGCCACGATGGAGGCCAATGTCCTCGATTGGGAGCCTGAAAACGCTCTCTTCGTCCCCGATGACGACCCACTTCGATTCTATCGCCAAATACTAAAACTGGCCAAAAACCAATTAACCACCGACGGCCAGGTCTGGTTTGAAATCAACGAACGGATGGGAGAGGAGATGCTGCTTTTATGCCGCGAAATGGGATTTGATGAGGAGGAAATCGTGCTTGATTTTGCTGAAAAACCAAGGTTTTGCCATGCTTGTAAGCATTAATTACAGCTGAAAGTCCGAAAAATAGTTGTAATAAAATTTTGTAATTAATTGAAAGCCAGTAACGTAATTCTGTAAAAGTTTGTAATGGGCTGAAAACTTGTCAAAACGACGAAGTTTTGCTATACTTTTGCAGAACGAATCTCAAACAAAAAATTATCATCTAAAATCAAATCATTATGTTCAGTAAAAAATCCAGCTTCAGAATGCTGTTTGCCCTGATGGCAGTACTTATGGTCTTTGCCTCTTGCAAGAAAATCGACCTCAACGAACAAATCCCTCAATTGAAAGGCTCTTGGCGTTGGGAGGAATCTGCGGTGGGTGGCGTTATCGGCATTATTCATGCTGACACCTCTCAGAACCTTGTGCTCACTTTTGAGGACGGCAACAAAATCAGCATCGATTACAATGGTGAAAGGATCTTTGAAAACGAGGCTTATACTGTTTCAAAGTCGGACGACGGCCTTTATGGTGACTACATCATTACCTTGCCGAAAAAGATTAAGACCAAGGTTGCCGAGTGCTTGGGTCACTCTGAAGGTAGTATCGTGCTGGACGGGTATGTTAGTCTTTTCGACTTTATGTCCGAGGTCGGTACAGGTGCCCTCATCAAAAAGTTGAGCATCATCGACAAGAAAGGAATCAACATTGAAGGCGGCAATTATCATAAGAGTTCGATTTTTGCGCCGATGCCCGAATTGTATTGAGAATTTTCCTATTTTTGCCGCCGCGATTCAGGCAGACTGTCGCGGGTCGGGAAAGCCGGCGCGAGGAAAGTCGGG
>CAMZEK010000055.1 GCA_947305795.1 uncultured Bacteroidales bacterium
CGATTCCATCGTCTTGGCGTTGTTGAAGGCAATCATCCAGTCTTTTAGTGCCATAATTTTTACTTTATGTGTTTAAAACCATGGCAAAAGTATGAAAAACCGTTGTAAAATGAGGAAAAAACAGCATTTATTCTTCTTTTGGATAGGAATGATGGAATTATTACTATCTTTGCGCAAAATTGTACTGAACACGGCCCTTCGACAGGCTCAGGGACCTGTAAGGGAATGTTGAAATCTTGAAATTTTAAATCTTTAAATAAACAAAATCGTAATGGACCAAAGAATTGCCATGAACCCCAATCGTCTGGTGCAGTACCTCCAGAAGCCTGCAGCAGAGTTCACTCGCGCCGACATCATTCGTTATTGCGAGGAAAACCAAATCGAATTCGTCAACTTCCACTATTGTGGCTGGGACGGCAAGCTGAAGACCCTCAACTTCGTGATTCACAGCTTGGAACACCTCGAGAACATCCTTACCGCTGGTGAGCGCGTCGATGGCTCCAGCCTGTTCCCCTTCATCGAAGCGGGAAAGAGCGACCTCTATGTGGTGCCGAAGTACAAGACGGCCTTCCGCAACCCCTTTACCGAGGTTCCCACGTTAGATATCCTCTGTTCGTTCTACAACCGCGACGGCGAGCCGTTTGAAAGCTCACCTGAGCACATCCTGCACAAGGCGCATGAAGTGTTCAAGAAGACCACGGGCCTCTGCATGGAGACTATGGGCGAGCTGGAATACTACATCATCGCCGACGACGAAGAGATTTACGAGGTGCCCGATCAAAAAGGCTACCACGAGAGTGCCCCGTTCAACAAGTTCACCGAGTACCGCGTAGAAGCCATGCGCCTCATCGCCCAAGCTGGCGGCCTGATTAAGTACGGTCACTCCGAAGTGGGTAATTTCACCTACGACGGCAAGATTTACGAGCAGAACGAAATCGAGTTCTTGCCCACCAACATCGAGGACGCTGCCGACCAACTTGTGGTCGCCAAGTGGATTATGCGTCAGCTGGCCTACGAATATGGCGTCACGCTGACCTTCGCCCCGAAGATTACCGTGGGTAAGGCTGGCTCGGGAATGCACGTGCACTGCAAGTTCACCAAGGACGGCAAGAGCGTGATGGTGAAGAACGGCGAGCTGACCGACTATGCCAAGAAAGCCATCGCTGGCTACATGGTGGCGGGTACTTCGCTGCCTGCCTTTGGCAATCCTAACCCGCTGTCGTTCTTGCGTTTGGTGCCGCATCAGGAAGCCCCGACTTCGTTGTGCTGGTCCTATTCGAACCGCAGCGCCTTGGTGCGCGTGCCGCTCGGCTGGATCAGCAACGGCAAGGACATGTCAGCCAACGCCAACCCGTTAGAGAAGAAGTCGAACAAAGACTTTAGCGAAAAGCAGACCTTTGAATGGCGTGCCTCCGACGGTTGTGCCGACATGTACCTGCTGATGGCCGCCCTTTGCGCTGCTGCACGTCACGGCTTCGAGATTCCGGATGCGCTTGAGATTGCCGAAAAGACCTATGTCGGCCTTGGTGTCAACATTCATGACGAGAAAAACAAGGAGCTGCAAGAGAGCCTTGAGCAACTGCCCGACAGCTGCGTGGCTGCCGCCAAGGAACTAGCCAAGGACCGCGAAATTTACACTGCCAAGGGCGTGTTCTCCGACAGCATTGTCGACTACATGATTAAATTCCTCACCGACTTCAATGATGCCCACCTCCGCAAGGAACTCGGCAACGACACGAAGAAGATCCTGAAATTGGTGAAGGATAATATCCACGTTGGTTAAACCTGTAGGCTGTCATACTATGGCAGCCGCCGTGGATTGGATTCCGTTGCGGCTGCCACGATGTGACGGCCTTACAAATGAATAATGCCATGACAAAGGACAGACCCATAAATTGGAAAATCCTCCTTTGTTGTGGCATTTTCATTTGGTTTGTCATCAACCTGCTGCAGGGCATTTTCATGGAAATTCATGAGGACGAGGCCTATTATGCTCTTTATGGCGAACACCTAGCATGGGGCTATTTCGATCATCCGCCTTTGGTGGGGTTGATGACTTTTCTTGGCAGCATTTTCTTCTCAGGCAGCTTGGGCGTGAGGTTTTTCACAGTAATTGCTTCTTGCTTGTCGTTGTGGGTGATGTGGTTAATAGTTAATGGTCGGCCCTTCGACAGGCTCAGGGACCTTAATGGTATAAAAGCCAAGGTCGTTGAACCCGTCGAAATCGAGATTCGACGTAGTCAAACACCGACTTATAAAAACATCTTTCTTTTCTTCACAATCGCCTGCTCCATCATCATGTTCAACATCTATGGTTTCGTTACTACGCCCGATGCGAGCCTTATTTTGTTCTCTGCCTTTTTCTTGTTGGTTTATCAGCGGTATTTGGAGCAAAACACCTGGCCCAAAGCCTTGTTGATGGGGGTCACCATGGCCTTGATGATTTACAGCAAATATCACGCTTTCCTGTTGTTGGGCCTGATTGTGCTTTCAAATCTCAAACTGTTGAAAGACAGTAAGTTCTATGTGGCTTGTCTTGTGGCTTTGGCCTTGCTGACACCGCACATCGTTTGGCAGTTTCAGGCGGATTTTCCAAGTTTTCGTTATCATTTGACACAGCGTAGCGAGCCGTTCCGCTGGAGCTATTTCCTTGAGTATCTACCCAATCAGTTGTTGATTTTCAATCCGTTTACATTTGGGGCGGTGGTGTATGTGCTGTGCATAGATTCCCGCCACCACACAGGTCAGCGCAGGAATGACATGCACAGCAAGCTGGTCTTTGAACGGGGGCTGAAGTTTATCCTTATTGGATTCTTTTTCTTCTTCTGGTTGATGGCTTTCCGTGGGCATGTGGAGCCGCATTGGACTGTCGTCTGCTGCATTCCAGCCGTGGTTTTGCTCTATCAAAAAGCATTGATTGACAAGAGATTAAATCGTTACATCCAGCATTTCGTTTTGCCCTCATTGTTGTTGGTTGTTGCTGTTCGCGTGGCCTTGTTGACCCCTTTGGCGTACCGTTTCGGCTTTAACGGGAAAAAGGATTATTACCAAGCCATCGAAAAGGTGGCTGATGGCCATCCCGTCGTATTTCGGGGGTCGTTCCAGCAACCCGCTCTTTATCATTACTTTACGGGAAAGGAAAGCTCCGCGCTATGCGGCTATTACGACCGCAAGACACAATATGACTTCTGGCAGTTCGACACCACTTGGGTGGGCAAGCCAGTGTTTATCTGCGGTCCAGTTTTGGACTTGTCTAAAGTTTACAATGAAGGTGATACGCGTTTTGAGGGTTTCCTGATGAATCGTTTCCAGTCGCCCAACCGGTTGGTCACGAAGTTTAAAGTCACCAATTTTGAAGATGACAAACCCATGGTTTTACATCACGGCGACACGATACAAATGGACTTTACAATTTATAATCCATACGGACAACCGTTTGATTTTCAGAATGATGAAATGTCAGTTGGCATTGTTGCACAATATCTTTCCACCGATGATTTCAGCTATTGTTTCTATGATGAAAACATTGTGATTCCGCCACATTCCGTTTATAAAGGGCAACTTTACTCTATAGTGAGCAGCAAACTCAAACCGGGGAAAAACCATTTGACACTCGGCATAGGCGATCGCGTTTCTTCGTTTATTACAGAGGAAAATTATTTGGAGGTGACCATTGTTGGTGAATAAGCCATCCGTTGTTGCATGGCTTGCAGCCTGATGAATTCGAGACTGTTGCGGATGCGGATGTTTTCAAGTATCTCAATTTCTTGAAGCTCAATGATTTCCAAGGCCTGCTTGACGGATTGTCCTCTGTTGACGTCAAGTTGGAAGGCGTGTCCAACGCCCTCAATTTCACATATGCTTTTGGCAATGGCTTCAATGCGTTGGGGTACAATGCAGTTGCGGATGACCAAAAGATAATCGAGGCGCGGACTGAAGCTGAGCAAGGTTTTGTCTTGGCATTTGACGGAGACCAAATTGTAAACCAAGCAATTCTCGCCCGCCGTGTAATAATAGAAAGAATAAGTAGCGCCTTCGGCGAAGATGTCGTCTTGCCGGCTGAAGTCGATGGAGAGTTTTCTGCCGATGTGCCACGCTAGCTTATAATCGGTTAATCCTGAGTTGATTCCGATGGCGTAAGTGTCGTCAAACGAGGCGACTCTGACTTTGTTTTTCTCTCTATGATTCATGTTGCAAAGATACATCATTGGACAACATTGCCAAAGTTTTTTCTGCGGCAAATTGTTCTGCTCTTTTGATGGAATAGTCGATGGCATCAGCAAAAGGTTGGCCGTCTATGAAAATCTGGACATGGAACAGCTTTTTATTCTTCTGTTGGTCCTCATCTATCAGCCTGAATTCCACGTGTTTCTTCTTTTTGCCTTTCTGCGCCCATTCCAATATTCTGCTCTTGAAGTTGATTTCGGTTTGTTGGAGTTCTTCAAGGTCGATGTAGAGTCTGATAATGCGGTCGACGATGATGTGTTTGGTGAAGTTGAATCCTTGGTCTAAATAGATGGCTCCCATCAAAGCTTCAAAGACATTGCCGCCCAATGAACGGAATGAGTCGGTTGCACCTTTTTCGGCGATATATTTTGTATAATCTTCGAAACCAAGTTTTTGTGATAGTTTATTCAACGAAACCCTGCTGACGATGCGCGAGCGCATTTCGGTAAGGAAGCCTTCAGCTTGGGTGGGGTAGGTGTGGAAAAGATAGTCGGCGACAGCCAAACTGAGCACGGCATCGCCCAAATATTCCATGCGTTCGTTGCTGACATGATAATCACCAATGGTTATCTCCGACTTCGACTTATGGGTGAAGGCTACCTGATACAAAGCGATGTTCTTCGGACGGAATCCGAAAATGTTGCGGATGTATTCGGAAAGTTGTTTTTCTTCAGGGGAAAGGTGCGAAAAAAGGTGGGGGAGCGCCATATTATTGCAGGAACTTTTTGAAAATCACCGAGGCATTCTGTCCGCCGAAGCCGAACGAATTGGAAAGGGCGTAGGTGATGTCACGCTTGCGGGCCTTGTTGAAGGTGAAATCGAGACGGCTGTCGATTTGCGGGTCGTCTTCGAAATGGTTGATGGTGGGTGGGATGATGCCCTCCTTGAGGGCAAGGATACAGGCGATGGCTTCAACGGCACCAGCACCGCCCAAAAGGTGTCCTGTCATGGATTTGGTGGAGTTGATGCTGATATTGTAGGCGTGTTCGCCAAACACCTCCTTGATGGCAAGCGGCTCAGCCAAATCGCCGGCAGGGGTGGAGGTGCCATGCGTGTTGATGTGGTCAATGACCTCAGGCGCGATTTCTGCATCGGCTAAGGCGCGTTTCATACTCAAAACGCCACCTTTGCCTTCGGGGTGTGGAGCTGTGATGTGGTAGGCGTCGGCAGAGGCGCCGCCACCAACGATTTCAGCATAAATCTTCGCCTCACGAGCTTTGGCGTGCTCGTATTCCTCAAGGACGATGCTGCCCGCGCCTTCGCCCATGACGAAGCCGTCGCGGTGGAGATCGAAGGGACGCGAAGCCGTCAGCGGGTCGTCGTTGCGCGTCGAGAGGGCATGCATGGCGTTGAAGCCACCGATGCCGCACACGCCGATGGCTGCACCTGCTCCGCCGGCAACAACCACCTTGTTTTTGCCATAACGGATGTAGTTAAAGGCGTCGATGATGGCGTGGGCTGACGATGCGCAAGCCGAAACGGTGGCGTAGTTGGGGCCACGGAAGCCATACTTGATGGAAATCACGCCGCCAGGCATGTTGGCAATCATCTTGGTGATGAGGAAGGGACTGAAACGCGGCACAAGGTCGGTTTTCGAATATTCCATCATTTCGTTGTAGAAATGGTTGACACCGCCGATGCCCGAAGTCAACATGACGCCGACATCGTCAAAGTCCGTATTCTCAGGCGTGATGCCTGAGTCGGCAATGGCTTCGTCGGCAGCGATGATGTCAAACTGGGCGAACAAGTCGTACTTGCGTTCAGTCTTCTTGTCAAAAAAATCCTCAGGTTTGTACCCTTTCACCTCGCAGGCGAAATGGGTCTTGAACAAAGAAGAATCGAAACGGGTAATTTCACCAGCACCGTTTTTGCCGTTCACCAAACCTTCCCAGAAATCCTTGACGGTGTTTCCGACGGGGGTGATGGCACCAAGCCCTGTGACAACTACTCGTTTCGATTCCATTAAAACTTTATTTTTTTCTTATTCTGAAAATCAAGCGTTTTCAGCACGCATCTTTTCGATGAGGCGCACTACGTCGCCCACACTCTGGATGCTTTCTTGTTGGTCGTCCGGAATGGAGAGATTGAAGTTCTTTTCAAATTCCATCATCAGCTCAACGGTGTCCAATGAGTCGGCACCGAGGTCGTTGGTGAAGCTGGCTTCCATAGTGACTTCTGAAGGATCAACGCCTAATTTCTCGGCAATGATCGGAACGATTTCATTCAAAATTTCTTGCATAGTTTTCCAATTTTAAAGTGAATAAAAAATACTCGTTTTCGACGGCAAAGGTACAACTTTTTTTTATAACGGTACATTTTTTCGGATTTTTGATGGGTTTAGGGCAAAGGACAAGCAGATTCTGGGTTCTTTTTGGGCGTGTCCGTCGCATGAGGCCGTCGGTGGAAAATAAATAATGTGTATATTTGCAGCATAGAACTCAAAAAAGTATTGAAATGAAAAGATGTTTATTTCTCACCGTTGTTTTGTTGGTTGCAAACGTCCTTACAGCCCAGGTAATCGACCACAAAGGCAACCGCAACCAAACCTATCCCATGGTCACGGAAACCAATCCGGCCATCGTCGAGATGGTCAATCAGGTGGATACAGTGAACCTGTACAACACCATCGCTTGGATGCAGCAATATATCCGCGACGCAACAAAACCAGAGGCGCTGATTGTCCAAAATTACTTACTTGATCGGTTTGAGGAAATCGGATTGGAGACCTACATTCACAACCACACCGCAACCATCGGTGGTACCGATACCCTTGACGCAGGCAATGTCATCGCGATCCAACCGGGAACTGAATTCCCTGACGAGTATATCATCATCGCCTCGCATTATGACCATCCCGACGGTCCAGGAGCCGACGACAACGCTTCAGGAACCTCGGGCGTGCTCGAATGTGCCCGTATTTTAAGCCAGTACTCGTTTAAGAGAACCATCCTTTACATCCCCTTCAATGGAGAGGAACGCTGGATGGTGGGCAGCTATCCTTTCGTGCAAAAATGCGCTCGTGAGGACTTGAATATTTTGGGTGTCTTCGATATGGACATGATTGGCTTCTGGCCAGGAGAGGAATACGGACCTGTAACCATGTATTCTGGCTACTCTTACATTTCGGAACACCTGTTCGACTATTATCAGCATGTGGCCAACCTTTACATCCCTGAAATGCCGACAGGTCTTTATTCGTTTGTCGATTCTTACGGCGGCGACCACATGAGTTTCAACATCTATGAATATCCAGCACTGTATATTGGCGATATAGAATATGACGAGCAAAATACCCATTATCATCAACCATCTGACACCATTGGCGCTGGCGTGAACTGTTTTGCTTTGGCTGGTGGTTTCGTAAAAGCGGTGGTGGCGGCAACGGCTGAGCTCGCCAATGGCTGGCTAGCCCCGCAAGATTTCAGCGCAATTGTCAAAGATGGAGACGTGCTTCTTAGTTGGAACGATGCTCCTGATACGGAATCCTATAAATTATTTAAAGACAATGAATTACTTGTTGAAATAACAGATAATTCATTTGTTGATGAGGATTTCATTGATGGTGAATGGCATCGCTATTATGTAAAAGGTGTCAATGTAAATGGTGATGAAAGCCCTGCTTCAAACATGGATTCCATTTTTACTAGGGAGCCACTCCAAATACCTGTTTATTATGATTTTGAAGACGGTACCGCAGAGGGTCTGATTCTCAACAATGAAAATTGGAGTTTTGCCAATTGGTTACAACATAACGGTCTGAAAGCCAAAACCAATACAGAAGACAATCTTCTTCAAATCGCTGAATTCCAATGGTTTTCCATTCCAGAAACCATTGATGATGTTGCCTTAAGTTTGAAAATCGCACAATCCATTGGCGCGATATGGCTGAATATCAATGTGTTTGTTGAAGTTACCACCGACAGGAAAACGTGGCATAAATTAGCAAACATCAAGCCTTCACAATTTGAGCATTGGACGGAATACACTATTTCGTTGAATGATTTTATCGGTTGTGCATACGTACAACCTAGGATTAGATTCGAAGGAAGCGGAGAAGGAGTGACCAATTACTCATATAGCAATATCATTCATATTGACGACTTGTGCATCACTTTTGATCCTGCAGGTACTACCGAACATACCATTCATGAAAGATTCAACATATCTGTTTCGCCGAATCCCTCTGAAGGCATTGTAACCATTTCAACGGGATTGGAACACGCCTATCCCGTATCCGTTTATAATCTCATGGGTATCAAGTTGTTCTCAAAGGATACTTTCTCCGATGGAATGCTTGATTTGAGTTTCCTACCCAAAGGGATGTATTTCATTTCTGTAGATAACGGTACCGACAAATTAACAAAACGTATTGTGATAAAATAAAGCTCATCAGAACGAATTGTCATGGAAACCTCAGAGAAAAAACTCTTCCTTTTGGATGCCTATGCGCTGATTTACAGGGCTTTTTTCGCAATGAACAAAAACCCTCGGATGACCTCTAAGGGTCTCAATACCTCGGCTGTGATGGGCTTTTTGAACTCGCTCTACGAGATTCTGAAGAATGAGAAACCCACCCATATCGGCGTAGCTTTCGACGTGGCTGGCACCGCCCAGCGGCAGGCCGAATACAGCGAATACAAGGCCAACCGCGAAAAGATGCCCGACGACCTTCGTGATGCCATACCTTATATTATAAGGCTCATCGAGGCGTTTAACATCCCGATTTACGGTGTGGAAGGCTATGAGGCCGACGATGTCATCGGAACGCTGTCAAAAAAGGCTGAAAAAGAAGGTTTTATAACCTATATGATGACTCCAGACAAGGATTTTGGTCAATTGGTCACTGACAAAGTGTTGCTCTACAAGCCCGCCAAGTTCGGTGAGCCGGCGCAGGTTTGGGGACCAAAGGAAGTTTGCGCGCGCTACGGCATCAAGGAACCCAAGCAACTGATTGACATTTTGGGGCTTTGGGGTGATACCGCTGACAACATTCCAGGCATTCCAGGCATCGGGGAAAAGACCGCCGCCCAGTTGGTGGGAAAATACGGTAGCGTAGAAAACCTCATCGCCCATGTCGACGAGTTGAAAGGCAAGCAGAAGGAAAACGTGATAGAGTTTGCTGAGCAAGGCCTGATGTCGAAGATGCTGGCTACCATCAACTTGGAGGTGCCAGTTGAGTTTGACGAGGAGGAATTGAAAATCAAAGAACCCGACTTGCCCGCGCTGATGGCCTTGTTTGAGGAGTTAGAGTTCAAGACTTTCGCCAAACGCTTCTTGGACGACTACAAAAAGACACACACCACCACTCCGACCATAGAAACGCCTATACAAAAGCCTTCAACGCCAGATTTGTTTTCCGTCGAAACTCCAAGCATCACAGGGCAATTCGACCTTTTTGGCCAAAATGAAAGCGGTCTACTGGAGTTTTCTGACAAGGATTCGGCCAAGACGGTATCGCACGACTACAAACTTGTGGAAACTGAAGCCGACATCAAAGCGTTGGTGGAATTGTTATCCACACAAAAGCAGTTCGTTTTCGACACGGAAACTACCAATATCGATGTATATTCTGCTGATTTGGTAGGCGTTTCGTTCGCTATTAAGACGCATGAAGCTTGGTATCTGCCCATGCCTGCCGACCGCGAAGAATGCCAGAAAAAACTGGAGCTGCTTCGGCCTTTGTTCGAGGACGAAAACATCATGAAAATCGGGCAAAACCTAAAATATGACATTTCCATGCTGGCGCTATATGGCGTCACGGTGAAAGGCAAAATGTTCGATACCATGCTTGCCCATTACCTCATTGAGCCGGAACAACGCCACAATATGGATTATTTGGCCGAGGTCTATCTCAACTATCTCACCATCCCCATCGAAGACCTGATTGGCAAAGGACGGCAGCAAAAGACCATGCGCGAGGTGCCTGTGGAGTTGGTCAAGGAATATGCCGCCGAGGACGCTGACATTACGCTGCAACTTTACGAGAAATTGCAGCCTCTGCTCAAGGAAAACGGCGTGGAGAAGCTGTTTTATGAAATTGAGATGCCTCTTGTGCCCGTACTGAGTCGCATGGAGGCCAACGGCGTGAAGATTGACACACAGAACTTGCAGCAAATCAGTGAGGAGTTTGGTACCGAAATCCACAAGATTGAGGAAGAGATTTACAATTTGGCAGGCACACCTTTCAATATAGCTTCGCCGAAGCAGTTGGGCGAAATTCTTTTTGAACGGCTGAAAATCGACGAGAAGGCCAAGAAAACCAAGACGGGACAATATGCCACGGGTGAAGAGGTGTTGCAAAAGCTCTTGCACAAGCATCCCATCATCCAGAAGATTTTGGATTACCGTTCGTTCACCAAGCTGAAATCCACCTACTTGGATGCGTTGCCAGCTTTGGTCAATCCGAAGGATGGACTGATTCACACTTCTTACAATCAGGCGGTGACGGCCACGGGACGACTGAGTTCTAACAACCCGAACCTGCAAAACATTCCCGTGCGCACTGAAAAAGGCCGCGAGATCCGTCGCGCCTTCGTGCCGCGCAGCGAAGCATACACGCTCCTTGCCGCCGACTACTCCCAAATCGAGTTGCGCATCATCGCCCATTTGAGCCAAGACCCCGCCATGGTCAGCGACTTCAACCTCGGCCACGACATCCATGCGGCCACGGCCGCCAAGGTGTTCCATGTACCGATGAATGAAGTCACCAAAGAGCAACGTAGCCGTGCCAAGGCGGTCAACTTTGGCATTATTTATGGCATGTCGGCCTTCGGTCTGGCCGAGCGCATGGAGCTTTCGCGTAGCGAGGCCGCCGACATCATCAGGAAGTATTTTGAGGAGTATGCGGGTATCAAGGAATACATGAACCGTAGCATTGCCTTGGCCAAGGAACGTGGCTATGCCGAAACCATTTTGGGCCGACGTCGCTACCTCCGCGACATCAACGGCTCAAACAGTGTGGTGCGCGGTTTCGCCGAGCGTAACGCCATTAATGCGCCCATCCAAGGTAGTTCCGCCGACATGATCAAAATCGCCATGATTGGTATCCATCAAGAATTGGATCGCCTGAAAATGCGGTCAAAAATGATTTTGCAGGTGCACGACGAACTTGTGTTTGATGCCCAGCTAGACGAACTTGAGGCCTTAAAGGCCATTGTAAACGACAAAATGGTAAATGCTATACCTCTTTCTGTGCCTGTCATCGTAGAGATGAATACAGGCGCAAATTGGCTGGAGGCGCATTAGATTGTGACGATAATGATCTACCTGTCATGTAACCAACAAAAAAGGACACCCACAAGGATGTCCTTTTTGCACATGAAGGTTTAAATCATCAATATTCCCACAGGCTCTGCTCGAAATCGAACATCTCATTCTTGATGCGCTCCGATTCGTAGAGGGCGTCAATGTTGAAAGCGTATGAGTTGATGTAACGGTCATAGACGTTCTCTTCCTTGACGATGTAACTGTCGAAGATGCGCTTTTGCAGCACTTCGTCATAGGTGAGGCGTTGGGCGGCATTGTTGCGGTTGAAGGCATACGATCTGGCCAAAACGTCTCTTGAGTCCTCGTAAGGCACCCAGCACACCTGCGATAGGCCACCGTCGTCGTCAACGACGATGGGACCCAAGGCGATGATGCGTACAAGGAATTGCGACAATTTCTTGTCGAAATACCAATCTTCTTTGATTCTCAGACGCATTACGTTAAGCATACGATCCTTAAAGGGAATTTCATTGGGCACCTCCT
Organism: uncultured Bacteroidales bacterium; assembly: GCA_947305795.1. Taxonomy (GTDB): domain Bacteria; phylum Bacteroidota; class Bacteroidia; order Bacteroidales; family F082; genus Limimorpha. The sequence continues at coordinate 11,977 of CAMZEK010000055.1, forward strand.
CGCCATCTTTCCAGATGACAGGCGGGTCGCCAATCTTCGTGTTTTCCTTTTCAAAGTCGGCCAAGGTCAAGGGCGTCACCATGTCGTCGATGTTGTTTTCCACACGGTAAGGTGTGATGTCGCCGCTCATGATGCCGTCGTAGATCACCGTGATGAAGTTTCTCCAGTCCTCGGTCGGATTGATGGGATAGTAGAACACTTGATTGATTTTCTGGCGGAAGTCAATCTCGCGGATAATCGTCTTTTTCCACATCACGCAGGATTCGTCGATGATGGGCAGCGGCGAGGGTTTCTTCTCGTTGATGATTTCTTGTCGACCCGACAGGATGCTATTTTTCGGCGGCTTAATGTCGGTGGTCTGAGCCTTGAGGCTGATACCACAGAGCACCGCTGCGAGGGTCAACAGGGAAACAAGTGTCTTTTTCATCTTACTATGGTTTTAAAATTCAGTCATTATTTGATTTCAACACCGATAGGTGTTTCAAGGGTCTTGGTCTTACCGTCGTTACCTCTCACCTGGATGGCAGTGAACACAAACATGTCGCCCACATTGGATTGACTGATGGCGTTCCTAATCTCATCGGTAAAGGCACCACTGTTGGCCTTGGCTTCCTTGGTAGTACCCGCCTTGGTCTTGTAACGGAAGGTGTAACCGACCACGTCGTAATGTACACCGTCGAAGTCAAAGTCCTTCATCTCGGCTTCCACTCTACCGGCAGCGTTCAAAGCGCTCTTCGACACCTGACCGTTCACTACGTTACGGATAAGAGCTGTAGGCTTCGGCAGGTCTTTCACACGGAACTTCATGCTGCCGAGGCTGGAACCACCAGAAGTGACACTAATAGTTACTTCGTTGGCCTCACCTGGACGCAGGTTGTAGGTGCCGTTGCCCGTTCTAGTCAGATTGCCACTGCTGGCCGTGGCATTGATTTCACCACCGACACCGCCACCGACGGCAATCGGATTGTCAATACCGCGATACACCACGTTCATCTTGGTGGCCGAGACACTCACCGCAGGCGGAGCCACAGTGAAAGCGCCTTCAAACGGATACTCTTCCATCTGGTTAGTGGTAGGATCCAACATGTCGATGACACCAGTGTATTTGTGCGAGCCAACGCCGACGTTCCATTCCAACGGAATCACGCCTTGGGCATTGCTTGTATACTCTTTTTCAGCACCGCCATCGAGTTTGACGCGTGCGGTCAACTGGGAATTCTTCCATGCGGTCACCATGGCTTGAGCCTTGTAGGTCTGGCCGGAAAGGAGGTAGCCACTTTCGGCAAACACTCTGGCACCCACTTCATCGAAGGTGAAGTCTTGGGCGTGAATGTTGGTCATCAATTGGGTGACTGCATTCAGCTCTGCAGTTTGAGCCTCAGAAATAATCTTGTTCAGCAAGGTCACATCAGCAACCAACACAGTGTGGTGGAAGTTGCGATATTCCCAACTATCCTGAACGGGGTCGGTTATACCAGGATAATAGCTGACTTTGGCACCATAATACTCGCCTGGGAGAGGGAGTTTCTTCAGCTGGCCTTCGGAATAACCAGTCTGTTGCATGACATAGTCCTTAGTACCATAGATACTGTCGGTAATCAGACCGATTTCGTGGATGTGCTCAGGTCCCATGGCCTTGACCACCTCGCCACGGAAACGTCTGATCTTCTCAGAGAGTTCATAGGCTTTGCCGCCGCTATTGGGACCTTCTGGGTCGCCCATCATATAAGCGGTAGGACGGTTGTAGTTGTCTCTCGATTTGACTTTCGAAGTGTTAATGTCGTAGATTTTACGACCGTTTCTCAAGGTATCTGTGTTTTTCAGCAGACCTCTTTCAAGGGCTATTTCCACGGCTTGAGCAGGGGTCTTGGCTTTGTCGCATTCAATCTTCTTCACCAGATCCCACTTAAGGGCCTCAAC
>CAMZEK010000056.1 GCA_947305795.1 uncultured Bacteroidales bacterium
TATTAATAAGCACCACCGTGGCCGCCGAGTTGAGTGCCTTGGCGTAGTATTTCGGATGGTCGACAAAAGTGATGTCGCCCGCCTCCACCTTGTGGATTTCGTTCAAGCCCGTAATAGGAAACCTAGGGTCGCCAACATATTGTGCACCAATCAGTTCGGCAATGGATTTCAGGGTAGTTTTCTTTATTTTCATCGGAAAGAAATTATAAAATAAAGCGCAAAAATACAAAAAAAGCGCAAAGTCAAAGACTCTGCGCTTAATTTATGCAGTGCATTTTATCAAGCCTTCACGCGCTCGCAATACTCACCCGTGCGGGTATCGACGCGAATCAGGTCGTCGGTATTGATGAACAGCGGCACACGAACCATGGCACCCGTCTCGACGGTGGCTTCCTTCAGTGCGTTCGTGGCGGTGTTGCCCTTTTCGCCCGGCTCGGTGTAGGTCACCTTCAGGACGGTCTTCACCGGCATTTCGGCATAAAGAATGGTCTCGGTGGAGGCATCGACGACGACATCCACAACGTCATTTTCCTTCATGAACTTCACGCCAGTGATGTTGTCCTCGGCGATCGGAATTTGATCGTAGGTTTCGGTGTGCATGAAGATGAAGTCCTCGCCTTCCTTGTAGAGGTACTGATAAGGACGGTGCTCAACGCGGACGTCTTCAAGTTTCACGCCAATGTCGAAGCGCTTTTCGAGAACGTTGCCGCTCAGCACATCCTTCAGTTTGATACGCATGATAGTGTTGCCTTTTCCAGGCTTTACGTGTTGGAAGTCAATGCAGAAATAAATCTTTCCGTCCATACGTATAGCACTTCCAATCTTTACATCTTGACTTAACATAGTATTTCAGATTTAAATATTTAAGATTGATTTCATCGAATGCTTTGCATTTCAAAGATTTAAAACTCAAAATTCAATTCCAAAGTTATGAAATGAAGCTGCAAAGGTAGTGGTTTTCAGGGAAATGGCAAAGGAATTGTTGAAAAAAGTGATTTTGGCGCACTAAAAAGCCACCCTCCCGCTCCGCATATCAGAAATTTCCCTAATTTTACAGCCAAATTTCTAAACCATAAAAACATGAAGAAAAACAAACTTTTCCTGTTAGCCATGATCACCTGTTCAATCGTATCGTGCAACACACAACAGACGCAAAAACCTGAAACCGAGCCGAAAGGCAAAGACAAAATCGGCCCGAAGGAACTCACCCTGAATTCGGACATCATGACACCCGAAGTGCTGTGGAGCATGGGCCGCATCGGCGAATACAGCCTCTCGCCCGACCACTCGCAAATCGTGTACAACGTGACCTACTACAGCGTGCCTGAAAACCGCAGCGGCTCCACCTTGTATATTATGAACGCCGACGGCACGAATAACCGCGTCTTGTCCAACTCGAACCAGAGCGAATACAGCCCGCAATGGCGACCCGACGGCAAGAAAATCGGCTTCCTCTGTGCCAACGATGACGGCGTGATGCAACTCTGGGAAATCAATCCCGACGGCACGAGCCGCCAATGCGTCTCCAACGAGGCCGACGACATCAACGGTTTCCTCTACTCGCCTGACTGCAGTCAGGTGCTTTTCACCAAGGAAGTGAAACTCAAAGAGACCGTGGCCGACATCTATCCCGACTTGGACAAGTCATCGGGCCGCATCAACAACGACCTGATGTACCGCCACTGGGACCAGTGGGTGGACACCTACGGTCATATCTTCGTGGGCAACTTCAGCAGCGGCAAGATTGAAAACGCCTTCGATGCTATGAAAGGCGAGCAATGGGAAGCTCCCGTGCGTCCCTTCGGCGGCATGGAGCAGGTGCAGTGGCTGCCCGATGGCAAGAGTTTCGTCTATTGCTGCCGTAAGAAAATCGGAAAAGAGTACGCCCTTTCGACCAACACCGACATCTACCAATACACCATCCAGAGCGGCGAATGCAAAAATCTCACCGAGGGCATGTTTGGCTACGACCTCAACCCCGTCATCTCGCCCGATGGCAAATACATAGCTTGGGAGAGCATGGAACGCGACGGATACGAGAGCGACAAGCAACGCCTCTACGTGATGAACCTCGAAACGGGCGAAAAGACCGACTACTCCGCCAAGTTCGACCAATGCTGCACGGGCTTCAGTTGGGCCGACGACAGCAAGACGCTCTACTTCATCAGCGATGCCTACGCCACTGACCAACTCTACGCCCTCAACCTCGAAAACGGCGAAATCAAGAAACTGACGGAAGGCAAGCACAACTATGTGTCAGTGCATTACAACGGCGATAAACTAATTGCAGGCCGCCAGTCGATGAGCCACCCGACCGAGCTCTTCAGCGTTGACCCTACCACAGGCGAGGCTAAGCAAATCACCACCGTGAACGACAAGATTTTTGCCCAACTCACTATGGGCGATGTAAAGGAACGCTGGGTGAAAACCACTGACGGCAAGGATATGCTCGTGTGGGTCATCTATCCGCCTCACTTCGATGCCAATAAACAATACCCTGCTCTGCTCTACTGCGAGGGCGGACCGCAAAGCACCGTGAGCCAGTTCTGGTCATACCGCTGGAACTTCCAAATGATGGCCGCCAATGACTACATCATCGTTGCGCCGAACCGTCGCGGACTGCCCGGCTTCGGTCAGGAATGGCTTGAGGAAATCAGCGGCGACTATGGCGGGCAGTGCATGAAAGACTACCTCAGCGCCATCGACGAACTGAAGAAAGAGCCTTACATCGACGAGAACCGCCTCGGTGCCGTAGGTGCCAGTTTCGGCGGCTTCAGCGTGTACTGGTTGGCCGGTCACCACGACGGTCGTTTCAAGGCTCTCATCGCCCACGACGGCATGTTCAACCTTGAGGCACAATATCTTGAAACCGAAGAAATGTGGTTCGTGAATTGGGATCTCGGCGGCCCCTATTGGGACTGGAACAACAAGACCGTCCGCAAGACCTATGCCAACTCGCCGCACCTTTTTGTTGATAAATGGACCGCACCCATCCTCGTCATCCACGGCGGCCTCGACTACCGCATCTGCTTCACGCAAGGAATGCAGGCCTACAACGCAGCCATCCTACGCGGCCTCGATGCCGAATTCCTCTACTTCCCGGATGAAAACCACTGGGTACTGAAACCGCAGAATGGAGTGCTTTGGCAGCGGAGGTTCTACAACTGGTTGAATAAGTATTTGAAATGAAAAAAGGAGGCGATTGCCTCCTTTTTTCATTTAAGGCGCTGTCTCACCACCTCAAAACAAACCACTCCCGTCGCCACGGAAACATTCAACGAATCAATATCCCCAGGCATGGGAATCATCAGGAGGCCGTCAAGACGTGGGATGAAGGCGGGACTAATGCCATCCTCTTCGGAACCCATCATCACGCAGAGCGGACCAGTGAGGTCGGCTTGCCAGAGGCATTCCTTGGCTTTTTCGGTGAAGCCTACCACACGCAATCCACTGGCTTTCAGGAAGTCAATGGCATCCTTCATGTTCTCAACGCGGCACACATTAATTAATGATAATGCACCTGCCGAGGTCTTCATCGCGTCGCCGTTGATGAGGGCCGAGCCTCGGTTGGGAATGACAATGGCATCCACACCGGCGGCGTAGGCAGTACGGGCGATGGCACCGAAGTTGCGCACGTCGGTCACGCGGTCGAGCATGAGGATGAAAGGGTCACGACCATCCTCGAAAACAGCGGAAACCACATTCTCCAATGGCTGGTATTCTATTGGGCAGATGAAAGCCACCACACCTTGGTGGTTCTTGCGCGTCAAGCGGTTCATCTTCTCAATGGGCACGAATTGCACTGGCACACCGTTCTTGCGGCAAGTGTTGGCAATCTCCGAAATCTCAGGCGAGCGCGTACTGCCCTGAATATAAACCTTTTCGATTTCCTTCTGCGAGCGAATCAGCTCCAAAACGGGATGTATCCCGAACACCATATTATTCTTGAAATTGTCTTCCATCAGTTCAAATTTTCTGCAAAAATACAGCTTTTTCCAACTAATTTTCTACTTTTGCATCATCAATACCAAACAAAATGAACACATTGAATAACATAAAAAGCCTCATCGCACTCGCAATCCTTTTCGCGGGAGCACAACTGAACGCACAAAACACCTCCCCCGAACCTGTTTCGGGCAAGACCTTGGAGAAGGATTACATCAACAGAAACCTCGTCTATCCCGAGGACGACCTTAAGCAAGACAACAGCGGTAAAGTCGTTGTCAGCCTGCGTGTTGACAAAGAAGGCTTCGGAAGCAACTACGCCGTGAAATCGACTTTCAGTGAAGCCGCCTCACCCATCGCACTCAATTTGGTAAAGACCATCCTATGGGTGCCTGCCACCTGCGACGGCATTCCTTACGAGTGCGATCACGAATACGAAATCGACTTCAACGCCAAAAGTTACAAACGCTATTGGAAGAAGCACGAGCGTGTCGATGTTCCGCTTGAATTTGAAGCCGACACTTCCAACGCCATCTTCGAATATCGGCAACTCAACGAAACGGCGCGGCCTTACTTCGCCGATGGCGGCAACATTGCCAACCACCTTTACAACAACCTGCGATTCCCCGTTGAAGCCAAAGAAAGGGAGATTCAAGGTACTGTACGACTGAGCTTTATCATTGAGAAAGACGGCAGTATCTCCAACATTGTGGTAATCAACTCGGTGGGCGGCGGCTGTGACAACGAGGCCATCCGCTTGATGCAGGAGACCGTTTGGATTCCTGCTGAAAAGAACGGGAAATACGTCCGCAGCCGCAACATGCAAGACATCACCTTCAGCATCGGGAACCACAATTTCCAAGACGGTAATAGTTATTAGTTGTTAAGTTTTCAGTTACCAGTTATCAGTTGGTAGTTATCGGTTTTGAATACGGGCTTTTGAATCATTAAATCATTAAATTACAAATTATTACACAAATGAAAAAAGTTTTATTCACGGCATTGGCTCTTTCATTAGCCATCATTTCTTTTGGACAGGACGAACAACCTCAAGGCTGGTCGCACAAGGGCAATTTCGGCCTCAATTTCGGACAAAGTTCCTACACCAACTGGGCAGCTGGCGGACAAAGCACAATCAACGGACAAGCCCTCTTCAACTACGAGCTTCGTTACCTGAAGGGCAAATTCAAGTGGGACAATATTTTGAACACTTCATTGGGCTACAGTTATTTTGACTTCAAGAAAAAGCCCATCAAGACCGACGACAAAATTGAGTTCACCTCATTGGCTGGCATCAAGGCCACCGAGCACCTCAACTATAGTGCAGAACTAGCCTTCCGCTCACAATTCGCCAAAGGCTACGATTACGCCACTGACTCCACCACCTACATATCGAAGTTCCTCGCACCTGCCTACATCACCCTCGGCGTTGGTATCGAATGGGTGCCCAGCACGCACTTCTCAATCTATTTTTCCCCTCTCACTGGCCGCATGACTATCGTCAACGACAACCGTTTGGCCGAAGAGGGCGCCTTTGGCGTGAACGAACTGGACAAAAACGACACCATCACACATACCAACTTCAAAAAAGTGCGCTATGAGTTCGGTGCTCGCGCCGTGGCCAAGTTCCAATATCCCATTGCGAAGAACATCGACTTCAACTCCAAGCTCGAACTCTTCTCCAACTACCTCAAAGACCCACAATACATCGATGTGGACTGGCAGAATATGCTTGTGCTGAAGGTCAACGACTGGCTCAATTGCAACCTCTCCACCCACCTCATCTATGACCGTGACATCCCCTTCTACGACGAAGCGGGCGTGAAAATCAAAAACTCGAAGGTGCAGTTCAAGGAAGTGCTGGCCATCGGATTCATGATTAACTTGAAGTAAACATGCTGAAAATCGGCATCTTGTCGGACACGCATTGCACCCTCATCCCGCAACTTTTCGACTTCTTCAAGGACGTTGACGAGTTGTGGCACGCGGGCGACATCGGCAATATCGAGACTGCCGAGGCCTTGACCAACTTCAAGCCATTGCGCGCCGTGCATGGCAACATCGACGACCATGTGGTGCGGATGCAATACCCCGAAGACCTGTTTTTCCACGTAGAGGAAGTGAACGTCTACATGACCCACATCGGCGGCTATCCGGGGCACTACATGCCTGAGGTGAAGTACATTCTGGAGGAAAAGAAGCCCGACCTATACATCTGTGGCCACTCGCATATATTAAAGGTGATTTTCGACAAGAAACTCAACTTGTTGCACATCAACCCGGGCGCGGCGGGCAACTCAGGATTCCACAAGCAAATCACCTTCATCCGAATGAACATCAATGGGAAGACGTTCAAGGACATGGAAATCTTCGAACTCGACCGCAAGAGGCTCATCTAAACGAAAGGCCGACTCCCAAAAAGAAGTCGGCCTTAAGTTTTCATCTTACCGAACTTAGCGAATACGGTCAGTAGAACGTACTTTCTTGATGTCCTTCTTCAACCCAAATGCGGCGGCAATCGTCAGTAACAAGGCGACCAAAGGCAAGAAAACGCCCACCTTAAAGGTCGGGTCGGCACCGATGGGTTTCCCAATCACACGAATGTAGTAGGCAAACACCACGGCAATCCAAGCCACAATGACTACGATATTGATACGGGCAATCTTGTGAAGTTTCACAAATTGGGCCAATTTCACTGCACGAAACAACCCCATGGCCAAATAACCGTCCAAAAGCAGCGCGGTAATAGTGAGAATCAACACCGGCAAGCTAAAGGCCGTCTTAAACGGCACCACACCGTCAGGCAGTTGGGAATCGACTCCGAAAACATTGAAACGCAAGATGTTGGTCTCACCAAAATACTCCGCCAATGGCATGAAGAACAACAGCGCAAATAGCAGCGCCGACAAGAAAAAGAAAATGGATTGCAATCTTTGTGACATAATAAACAGATTTGAGGCTGCAAAAATACGATTTTACGTCCACAAAAGGGCTTTAAAGAAAAAAAATTACGCGAACGCTTGTCTATAAAAGATATTTGCCTATCTTTGCCGCACTTTTACAAGCCGATTGAACAATTGACTTTTAGAAGAACAATCCAAGAAATTATTATTACACGATTTGTGTTCCTTTAGGAACAAATAATTCCATTTTTTATGTATAACATCTTTGAACTCAATGAGAAGTCTTTGGAAGACCTCAAGATTATTGCCACTGAAATGGGTATTGATGACGAGAATCGCGACAGAACACAGCTGATTTATGACATCATCGACCATCAAGTCGACCACCCCGACATCAAGAAGAACGAAAAACCCAAGAAAAAACAAAAAATCCAAAAAAACGACAAGAATGAGCAACCCACCCCTGCTGTCAAAGAAGAAAAGAAGCCAAAAAAAGTTAAACCCACTCCACAAGAGACTGTAAATGAACCCCATATAGAAAAAAAAGAGCCTAAGGAAACTATTGAGAAACCCATCGAAAACAATAACGCAAAAGAGCAAAACGGCAAACGCAACAAGCGTCCACGCATCAACAGAAACGCCGAAACCGCTCCTGCTGAAACAGCCATAAAGTCACACCCAGACGAGCAACACGAAGAAACGGAACTCGCCAAAAAGGCGACCATCGTGGAAGTGCCCGTTGAAAATTTGACAGAAGCCCCACACACACCCGAATTTGTTGAAAGAGAAGAAATCCCAGCGGAAGAGCCAATCATCAACGAGAACAGTCAAGACTTACCTGCTCCAGCTGAAGAAAAACCTTTTGTCCCCGATCCAAACAAAGTCAACGTATCGGAAGGCAACGGACAGCAATTTATCCGCAAGGAAAAGCAACCCAAGCCTGAAAAGAATGAAAAGCCCTATCGTGAAGAGCTGCTGAACCAGTTCGACAGCACGGTAAAAGCGGAAGGTGTACTTGAGGTCATGCCTGAAGGTTTCGGCTACCTGCGCTCGTCAGACTACAACTATTTGCCCTCGCCTGATGACATTTATGTTTCGCAATCACAAATCAAACTGCTGGGCCTTAAGACCGGTGACACAATACTTGGCGTCATCCGTCCGCCCAAGGCCGGAGAGAAGTATTTCCCTCTGGTTAAGATTGACCTCATCAACGGACGCCGACCTGACGAAGTCCGCGACCGTATTCCCTTTGACTTCCTCACTCCTTTGTTTCCTAACGAGAAATTCAAAATTACTGGTCATCAAGGCTGCACCATCTCGACCCGTATCATGGACCTATTCGCCCCTATCGGTAAAGGCCAGCGCGGTCTTATCGTGGCCCAGCCCAAAACAGGTAAGACCGTCTTGTTAAAAGAGGTGGCCAACGCTATTGCTGCCAACCATCCAGAGGTATACCTCCTCGTGCTGCTCATCGACGAGCGTCCTGAGGAAGTCACCGACATGCGCAGCAGTGTGAAGGCCGAGGTCATTGCTTCCACCTTCGACGAGCCCGCCTCGAAACACGTGCAGATTGCCAACATCGTCCTCGAAAAGGCCAAGCGCCTCACTGAATGCGGCCACGATGTAGTCATCCTTTTGGACTCCATCACCCGTTTAGCTCGTGCCTACAACACCGTTTCGCCTGCCTCGGGCAAAGTGCTTACCGGCGGTGTGGAAGCCAACGCCTTGCAGAAGCCAAAACGCTTCTTCGGTGCCGCCCGTAAAATCGAAAACGGCGGTTCGTTGACCATTTTGGCCACGGCACTCATCGAAACAGGATCGAGAATGGATGAGGTTATCTTCGAAGAATTCAAGGGAACTGGCAATATGGAACTCCAACTCGACCGCCGACTGTCAAACAAGCGCATCTTCCCCTCCATCGACATTGTGGCATCCGGCACCCGCCGCGACGACCTTTTGGTCGACGAACGCACCTTGGCTCGCGTGTGGGCCTTGCGCAACCATTTCGCCGACATGAATCCTGTCGAAGCCATGGAATTCCTTAAAGATCGTATTGCAAAGACAATCAATAACGAAGAGTTTTTGATGACTTTAGACAAATAAATCCTCATTGAAGTGGCGTATGGGAAAACATGCGCCACTTTATTTCACTGCAAAAACATGAAAAAACAAGCCTTGCTATTCATCCTTCTCCTGTTCGGAATGCAGCTTTTCGCACAGGACAACGCGATTCTCAAAAGCATCCTTGCTTCGGGAAGCGAAGTGAACACTTTTGATGCAGACTTGTACAAAAGATTCGAAAAAAACGCTACTCCTCAAGAGCACTACGGCAAGCTCTTCTTCGTCTCACCTTATCATTTTGCCGCCGTGTTCAACACAGGCAAATACATGATTGTCAACAAGAAACGAATTAAGGTCAACATCGGGCTTTTTTATGGAAACTTCAAACTCAAGAAAGGCCCGCTCCATTCTTTGGCCAACATTTTCCTGTATGCCTTCCAGGGACGTTGCGAAGACCTGGCAAGTGAGAACAATTATTCTATACAAGTAAGTACCGACAGCAACTACCATGTTGTCACCTTTACCAAAAACAAACATACGATTGGCTTGACTTACAAGCAAGTCATCTTCAAGTTCGACCTTAATGACTTGCGCGTCAAAGAAATCATCCTGTATGACACCAACAATTCTGTTGACACTTACCGTATCTCCAACGTGCTGTACAACGTGGAAGTCGACAATAGCGTTTTTGAAACCAACTGAATTAGAATCAGTTGTATAGCGATTTCAAATCCTCTGTCGTCAGGCCGTTGAAGTCGCCAGAACTCATGAAAGCACCAATAACATTTTTCCGCTGACCTTTCTCCAACAAAGACATCAATTCTGCTTTGTTGTGAACAACCTGTAAATCAGCACGTCCAAAGCCCTCCACAATTCTTTCATCAGGCATCAATTCCAATTTTTTGATGGCCACGGCGTGTGGGTCGTAGAAAACTATGGCTTGGTCAGCCAACTTCAAGGCATCGCGGTAATGGTCGATGAAGACCTCACTGAGGCTGCTGTAAGTGTGCAACTCAAAGACTGCAATCAAGTGTTTCTCAGGGAATTGCTCGCGCAAAGCCTTCACGCTGGCATTCACTTTGGAAGGCGCATGGGCGAAGTCGCGGAAAATGAAATTGTCGCCGTTGTCGAACAACAATTCCAAACGTCTTGCAGCACCTTTGAAAGTGGCAATAGCCTCGTAAAACTGCGTGTCCGAAATGCCCAACTGTCTGCAAACTAATCGCGCCGCGTTGATGTTTTTCATGTTATGGCTACCGAAAACACCTACTTCCCTCCTACTGCCATCGGGCAAAAGTAAGGTGGTTTTTAGTCCTTCGTTTTCAAAAGGATGCACACCGTAGCCATAGGTTTGGCATGATGCGCCTTGGGCGATTTTCTCCGCTTCCACATCGGTTTGGTCATAAATCAAGCAGCCGCCCGGCTCGATGGTGCGGACAAAAATGCGGAATTGTTCCAAATAGTTGTCAAAGGTTGGAAACACATTGACATGGTCCCAACCAATGCCACTAATCACCGCAATATGAGGATGATAATGGTGGAACTTCGGCACGCGGTCAATGGGCGAAGTAAGGTACTCGTCGCCCTCCATAACCATATATTTCGCCGTCTCGCTGAGGCGCACCATCACATCAAAGCCCTCCAACTGCGCCCCGACCATGAAATCCGTCTCAATGCCGACCTGTTTCAGCACGTGGAGAATCATGGAAGTGATGGTTGTCTTGCCGTGGCTGCCCCCGATGACAATGCGCGTTTTGTCCTTGCTTTGCTCGTAAAGGTACTCAGGATAGGAATACACCTTCAACCCAAGTTCCTGAGCGCGAACCAGTTCCGGATTATCAATGCGGGCGTGCATACCCAAAATGACGGCATCATACGTCTTGTCCAACTTTTCGGGATACCAGCCCCACTGCGGAGGCAAAATACCTTCTTTGGCAAGACGTGACTTACTCGGCTCGAAAATCTCATCATCCGAACCCGTGACTTCATAACCTTTGCGGTGCAAGGCGATGGCTAGGTTGTGCATGGCACTGCCACCTATGGCGATAAAATGGACTTTTTTCATAGGATTGAAATTTATCGCAAAAATAAGGAATTTGTCCTTTCCCACGCGATATTATTCCAAAACTTCCCCATAGCAGTCAAAATAATCCGCTTGGGTGATTTTGACTTTGTAGAAATTGCCGATAATCAACTCCTTATCAGCGGGAATGAGAATTTCGTCATCGACTTCAGGGGAATCATACTGAGAACGGCCAACGTAATAGTCCCCTTCAAGCCGGTCAATGAGCACTTTCTCGGTCTTTCCTACCCTTTGCGCGTTGATTTCCAATGAAATATCCTGTTGAATAGCCATCAGTCTATCGACTCGCTCTTGCTTCACCTCGTCGGGAACATCGTTGGGCAAATCGTAAGCGGCGGTGCCTTGTTCGGGTGAGAAGGCGAACACCCCTGCCCTTTCGAAGCGCATGTCTCTGATGAATTGGCAAAGCTCCTCGAAATCTTCCTCGGTCTCGCCAGGGAAGCCGACGATAAAAGTGGTGCGGAAAGCAATGTCGGGCACGTGCTTACGCACATTCTTCACAAAGCCAATAGTCTGCTCGCGGTCCACGCCACGGCGCATGTCCTTTAATATATGCGTGCTGATGTGCTGCAAAGGCAGGTCGATATAATGGCAAATCTTGGGGTTCTCGCGCATCAAATCTAGCAACTCGTCGGGGAAGCCCAAAGGATAGCCATAATGCAAGCGTATCCACTCGAAGCCGTCAATGTCACAAAGGGCTTTCACTAACTCTACGATGTGCGGCTTGCCGTCAAGGTCATGACCGTAATAGGTCAGGTCTTGAGCGATAAGGATGAGTTCTTTCACACCTTGTTTGGCCAAACCTCTCGCCTCCTCCAACAGGTTCTCCATCGGCACGGAGACATGATTGCCACGTATAAGCGGAATGGCACAAAAGGCACAACGGCGGTTGCAGCCTTCGGAAATCTTCAAATAGGCGTAATGCTTCGGAATGGAAAGTACACGGCGGCTGCAATAGTTGGGCTGCACGGCTTCTTTCAGCAGGTCGGCGGCAACAAGATTCACGCTTTCCACGCCGTAAAAGCCATCCACCTCGTGGATTTCCTTTTGCAAATCCTTGCGGAAACGCTGCGAGAGGCAACCCATGACATATAATTTGCTAATCTTTCCTTGCTTGCGCAACTCGGCATACTCCAAAATGGTATCAACCGACTCTTCCTGCGCGTCACCGATGAAGCCACAAGTGTTGATAATGACCACATCCGACTTCTTATCCGAGTCGTGACGAATCAGATAACGATGCTCCAGCAATGCGGCGAGATGCTCCGAATCGACTTTGTTTTTGGAACAGCCGAGGGTGATGAGGTTTAAAGTTGGTTTGCGCATAATGTACAACATCGTTCGCCGTGGCGAACGGTTTACTCAAACAGCGAATCCACAAACGCCTTTCTGTCGAAAACCTGCAAATGGTCAATGCCTTCGCCGACGCCAATGTACTTGACCGGAATCTTGAACTGGTCTGAGATGCCGATGACTACGCCGCCTTTGGCGGTGCCGTCTAACTTGGTCAGCGCCAAGGCATTGACTTCTGTAGCAGCTGTGAATTGCTTGGCCTGTTCGATGGCATTTTGGCCTGTGGAGGCATCCAACACGAGCAGAATCTCATGCGGTGCATCGGGAACGACCTTCTGCATGACGGTCTTGATCTTGGTCAGCTCACGCATGAGGTTTACCTTGTTGTGCAGACGACCCGCCGTGTCAATGATAACCACATCGGCATCCTGCGCCACTGCCGACTTCACTGTGTCGAAAGCCACAGAGGCGGGGTCGGCTCCCATGCCTTGCTGAACAATCGGCACGCCTACCCTCTCGGCCCAAATCTGCAACTGTGAAACGGCAGCCGCACGGAAGGTGTCCGAAGCACCAAGCACGACCTTCTTGCCCGCATTCTTAAAGTTGTGAGCCAACTTGCCGATGGTTGTGGTCTTGCCCACGCCATTCACGCCGACGACCATAATCACATACGGCTTTTTGTCCGAAGGAATATCGAAAGTGGTGCCATCACCCGACTCGTTTTCCTGAAGCAAGGCCATGATTTCCTCTTTCAGGATGGAGTTCAACTCGTTGATTCCCAAATATTTGTCGCGGGCGACACGCGCTTGGATGCGGTCGATAATCTTCAAAGTGGTTTCGACACCGACATCGGAAGTAATCAGGATTTCTTCCAAGTTGTCGAGCACTTCGTCATCGACGGTCGACTTGCCCATGATGGCTTTGGAGATGCGGGAGAAGACGC
>CAMZEK010000057.1 GCA_947305795.1 uncultured Bacteroidales bacterium
GCACTTTCTTGGTGCCGAACTGGATCGGGATGGGCAGGAACTTGCAGTATTTGTTAAGCAGTTCGCGGATGCGGCCTTCTTCGAGGAACTCGGCGGCATCGTCACTGATGTAGAGGATGACGTCGGTGCCACGGTCGCCCTTCGGGATTTCGTTCATCGTGTATTCTGGGCTGCCGTCGCACTCCCAGATGACGCCGTTCTTGCCTTCTTCCTTACAAGACTTGGAAATCAGCGACACCTTCGAAGAGACCATGAAGGCGGAGTAGAAGCCCAAGCCAAAATGTCCGATGATGTTGGCGGCTTCGGCCTCGCTTTGTGTCTTGAACTTGGCAATGAACTCCTCGGCGCCCGAGAAGGCGATTTGGTTGATGTACTTGTCCACCTCTTCGGCGTTCATGCCGATGCCGCGGTCACGCACGGTGAGGGTCTTTTTCTTCTTGTCGACTTCCACCTTGATGGTGAGGTCGCCCAGTTCGCCCTTGAACTCGCCCGAGGCGGCCAAGGCTTTCAGTTTTTGCGTGGCGTCCACGGCGTTACTGATGATTTCGCGCAGGAAGATCTCCTGGTCCGAATACAAGAACTTCTTGATGACAGGGAAAATGTTTTCTGTTTTTACTCCAATACTTCCAGTTTGCATATTCTGTTGTTTTTAATGATTCCAATTAATACCTAATGACTATAATCCTCCTTGAAACCGTCATTGACTCGCTTCGCATCGTCGAATCGAAGATTTGCGGGCTTGACCCACAATCTCCTGAACGCTCGGGTGTCACCTCCACGCGAAGGAGATGGCGGATCCTTGTCTGCCATGACGGTAAAAGGCTGGATGTAGTCTTTCTCGGTCGGGTGTTCGATGGTCAAATTGTGTGCCATTTGGAAAACTGACATTTTGGCAATTTTATTTACTTTTGCGGCATAAAACAATTCTATGAACCCCGTCACCATCCGACTTCTAAGCCAGCAACTTGCTGCGCCTCAGTTCAGTAGCCCTGCCGATGTGGTCGACTATATGGGTGCCATGCAGGCGCAGGAATACCGCATGATGCGCTGGGCTGTGGCAATGCGGACGCGAAAGCCTTCGGCCAAGGATTTCAAGGCGGCTTTTGACTGCGGACAAATCATCCGCCTGCACCTTATGCGCGGCACTTGGCAGTTGGTGTCGGCCAATGATTATTGGTGGATGCTCGACCTTTGTGCTTCCAAGGCGACTGCCGTCATCAAAGGATGGATGAGCAGCAACAATATTTCCATTCCAGACGAAGAACTGAGGCGTATTAGAGAAATTTTAGTCCAGACCGCAGGCGACAAAATAAGCGTGACGAAAGAAGACTTCGAAGAATCTTTGGCGGAAAAGGATATTCACATGGACGAACATCGGCTGTCGTACCATATCCGCATGGCCGAACTGTCGGGGACATTGTGTAGCGGAGATTTGTTGCCGATGAAGGCAACTTATTCACTTTCTGAGGATAAGGTAAAGCGTTCCGCCAAAGTGGATAGGGAAGAGGCCTTGATGCATATAGCCCGCAAATACTTCCAAAGTCGGCAACCGGCCACATTGGAGGATTTCGTTTGGTGGTCGGGTCTGAACATCAGCGATTGCCGCAAGGGAATGGAATTGTTGGGCAACGCGATTCACAAAGAGAATTGGAAGGGCAGAGATTTCTACCTCACCGACAATTGCCGCACGCGAGGCTTCCGCAAAGGCAAGTATCTGTTGATTCCGCCTTACGACGAGTATCTGATTGGATACAAGAGTCGCGACATCGTGTTGCCACAAGAGCATCGGCATAAAGCCCACAATAACAGCGGGATATTCCAGCCTATCGTGGCTCTTGATGGCGTGATTTGTGGCAATTGGAAACCCTTCAAGGAGGAGTGTCAGGTAGAGTTTTTCGATGAAGGTCACGCTGAGAAAGAAGTGCGGGATGCTTGGGAAGCCTACCAGCAATTCAAAAAAACGATGTAATCTGACCGCTGATATTGAAACAATCCCTATTTTTGTAGCCAAATATCAAAACTATCAAATATGAAAAAACTGTATGCTTTTATTGCAACGTGGCTTCTGATAGGAAGCTCGTTCGCCCAAGTTCTTGTCAATGAGACTTTTGAAAATGGAAACACTGTGGAACAGACCCCAGTAGGCTGGATTGGCGATGGCGGTTGGAAAGCTGGCATCACGATTCCTGACGACAACATTGCCCGAGGACGAAAACCGCATACGGGCGATTGGTACATGTATGCCACCTATAACACCGACGTGTGGATTTACAAGGAAATCAACGTGACGGCGGGGGACTACTACCGCGTTTCGTTCTGGTCCGCCACATGGCATGTCGACCACTTCAATTTGGAAGTCAAAGCTGGAACAAGTGCTACGCCATCGGCAATGACGGTTTCTGTGGTGCCGATGATGGTCGTCGCCAACGAAGATTATGAAGAGACCTCAGGCGTGTTTCAGGCAACGAGTTCGGGCTCTTTCTATGTGGGCTTCCACAGTGTGGCTGACAATGGGCCTTGGTATTTGTCCATCGACGACATCATCATTGAGCAGACCGCGCAATACCATTTCAATGTGGAGCAACTCACTGCCGATACTGCCGTTTATTTCGGCGAGCCTGCCTACTTGCGTTTCCGTATAGACAACACGGGCGAGCAGTCGGATACCTATCAGTTCAACAGCACAGGTACCCTGCCCATTGAGTTCTATCAGGATGGCACGCAAGTGACTCAGGTTAGTGTGTCATACAACAACGCTGTGGAATTGGTGGCCAAAACTACGCTGCCCATGAATTTGAACAACAACGAAATTGTCCACGCTACTTTTGATGTGGTTTCAAGCCATTCTGCTCCAATACAAAACGTTGATTTCCAAATCACGGCATTGGCACCTTATAATAACTTCCCATTGGAGGAAGGCTTTGAGGACGCTTTCGTTCCTGCGGGCTGGCAAAACATCATCACCAATGGCAACTATGCCTTTGACCGCATCACTCAAGGCTCCACGCCTGATGCGATGCCGCACGATGGCAGTCAGTATATGGCGCGTTTCTATACCTACACCAATCCTGCTGGTGGCTCCGCTGAATTGGTTTCTCCCAAGATGGAACTGAGTGCACAGGGCAACATTGTCCGCTTCTGGATTTACCGCAATAGCAACCCGAACATCAACCGCACTGACCGTATCAATGTGTATTACAACTCGATGCCGCGTTCGGAAGGCGGACAATTGTTGGGTACGATTCATCGCTGCACCTATATGGAGCCTGTCATCGCCGATGTGGATGATTGGTATGAATATGCCTTTACCTTCGATTGCCCCGACGACAATGGTTTTATCATTTTTGAAGGTGTCAGCGACTACGGCTGGAACCTGTATTTGGATGACATTTTCGTCAACAACTCATCGGAAGACCACGAAGCGCCTACGTTGATTTCAGTGGATGGAAACCAGCAGTATGCCGACACAGAAATGAACCTCAGAATGCGTGTTCATGATGCCTCGGCCATGCCGGAAACACTTCATGCGTCGGTTACCATAGGTTGTATTATTGACGAATACGAATTTGTTTTAGATCGTAGGGACAGAGCCAATTACGACTATGTGCTCACGCTTCCAGCACAGCCTAACCACACCGATGGCGATGTGGAAGTGACGCTTGTGGATATGTTGGGCAACACGGATTATACCGTTTTCCAAATCCATTGGGACTATCAGCGTCCTATACTCTTTGAGAGCTTCGAGGAGTGCAGTCTGTATGGTGTGCCCGAAGGCTGGACCACAGATGGCAACCCAACTTGGTGGGATTGGTCGTTCCAAGGAACGGTCTATTATACAGACTATTATGAAAATAACTTCATCGTTTCGCCCCATCGTGGCAACAAGCAAGCTGTGTTGGAGTGGGACGACGGCGAGAATCCCTCAGCGCAAGACCAAACCTTGATTACGCCCGTGCTGACCATCACGAGACCCACGGTGTTGCAATTCTGGACTTGGGTACAATACGGAACGGATGGCTACGATCGCTTCCAAGTCCGCGTTTACGACACCTACAATGGCACTTGGGACGACAAATGGGATGCCGCCGACATGCCATACGGACAAATCAACGCTTACGATGAGCCGATTTCCATCAATTTGGACGAATACATCGGGCGCAACATCAAGATTGGCTTCAGAGGTTACAACACCTTTGGCGAGTTTTTGGCTTTCGACTGGTTTGTCGACGATGTGAAGGTTATTGCTACCGATACGGCAAATGTGAATGTGAACGAATTGGCCAATCTGAAATTCAATGTCTATCCCAATCCGGCAAAGGATAAGGTAATCATTGAGGCTCAGAGCAATATCCAACAAGTGACTTTGATGAGTGTCAATGGTGTGATGCTTGAAGACAGAAAGGTCAATTCAAATCAAGTGCAGTTGAACCTTGAAGGCTATTCCAAGGGCATCTATGTCGTCCGCGTCGTGACCGAAGACGGCGTTTCAACCCGGAAAATCAATCTGATTGAGTAAGGGGGAAGCACATAGAAATCCTGTGCCGCTCTATGCCAAGATTTTGCTTGGTATGGGCTTGGGTTTAGGCTTTGGCTTCTTGGCCATAGCCTTGCATTGGGAAGGCTTTGTACACGATTGGGTGGCACCTTGGGGCGTTGTTTTTATGCGCCTGCTCAAGTTGATTGCCGTGCCGTTGGTGCTTGTGTCGCTCATTTTGGGTGTCGTCAGCCTGAAAGATATTCGGAATTTGTCGCGTATTGGTTTGAAAACCATTCTGATATATGTCTGCACCACCATATTGGCCGTAAGCATTGGTTTGGTCACGGTGAACATCATTAAGCCCGGACGACTTTTCCCAAAGGACAAGCAGACGGAATTTGTGGAGCGTTACCAGCAGACCGTGACAGAACGCCAGAACCAGATGCAGCAAGTGATGGACGATTCTCCCTTGCAGTTTGTCGTTGACATGGTGCCTGAGAATGTCTTTGAGGCGTTCAGCAGCAATTCCAACATGCTGCAAGTCATTTTCTTTGCCTTGATTTTTGGTGTTGCCTTGATTTGTGTGGGACAATCGCGAACGGCTTCAGTAATACGGTTTTTCCAGCAGTTGGATATCGTCTTGCTCAAAATCATCGATTTCATCATGGCCTTTGCGCCTATCGGGGTGTTTGCTTTGATGGCGGCCTTGATTGTGGATTACGCAGGCGATATGGGCATTATTTCGTCTTTGGGCATGTATGCTTTGACAGTCGTCTTGGCCTTGGCAGTCATCATTTTCTTAATCTATCCCACGCTTTTACGCATTTTCAGCAAAAAGAAATTGGGCCAGTTTTTCAAGGCTGTGTTTCCTGTGCAAATGCTGGCCTTTTCGACCAGTTCAAGCGCAGCCACCTTGCCTTTGACTATGGAGCGGACGCAGAAACAACTTGGTGTCTCAGAGGAGGTTTCATCGTTTGTACTTCCCGTGGGCGTGACCATCAACATGGACGGCACGAGTTGCTATCAGGCAGTGGCGGCAGTGTTTTTAGCGCAGGTAATAGGCCTCGACTTGACCTTAGGTCAGATGCTGCTCATTTTGGCTACGGCCACCATCTCGTCCATCGGCACGCCAGGCATCCCGGGAGGTTCTATCGTCATGCTGATGATTGTTTTGGATTCGGTTGGCATCCCAATCGAAGGGTTGGCACTCATCTTGGGTATCGACCGACCGTTGGACATGTTACGGACGGTGGTCAATGTGACTGGTGACACCACAGTGGCCTGCATTGTCGATGATACCAAGAAATAGGCCCTCATTGTAAAGTTTCTTTACGCCACTGTAAAGAAACTTTACACTTTTTACAGAGGTGATTTTTATAAATAATTGATTTTTAGTATTTTACAAATTTGGCACAAAATATGTTTGGCCAAATGCATATTTATAAAGTGTAAAATATGAAAACCAACAAAATTGCAATTCTGACCGGCTTGTTTTTGATGACGAGTGCGAACCTCATGGCGCAGGACACCGCAACGATGAACCTCAAGGAATGTATGCGCTATGCCGTGGAGCATTCCACCAAGATACGCATTGCCCAAGCCGACAATCGCGATGCACAAATCGACCGCAGAGATGCCATTCTTGCCGCTTTTGCACCCACTATCGATGGTAACACATACGCCTACTCCAACTTTGGCCGTAGCATCGACCCCGAGACCAACACCTACATCAGGACGACCTCGTTCCACAATGGTTACAGTCTCTCGGCAGGCATCAGCCTCTTCAATGGATTTCAGGCGGTCAACAACCTGAAAATCACCAAGACGGCGCAAATGATGGGCTTGACGAAGGAACAACAAACCGAAGACCAGATTTGTCTCGCCACCATGGAGGCCTACTGCAATGTGCTTTACTACACCGAGTTGGAGAAAGCCCTGCAAGGACAACTGACCACAGCGGAAAAATCCGTACAACTTGCCACAAGGCAGGAACAATTAGGCCAAAAATCCCATGCCGATGTGGTGCAGATGCAGAGCGACCTCGCCGAGCGGCAATACCTGCTGACCACCTGTCGGAACAACCTCAATAATGCCGTCATCACCCTGAAGGATGTGATGTTTTGGCCGATTGAAAAACCGTTGAAAATTGTAGGGCTGCCATATTATGACAGCCGTACAATGGAATGGCAATCACACCGTGTCAGCCGCATCGTTAACGATTCGTTAGTGCGGCTGCCGCAATGCGACAGCCCTACAATGGGGACAAAAACCATTTCTCAAATGGTGGAATTTGCCAAAACCAACATGCCCGCCGTCCTTTTGGCCGAAGGCACGATGAAAAACGCCCGTCTCGCCCTCAAGACGGCCCGTTGGCAGTTGCTGCCCCGACTCTCGCTTTATGGCGGCTGGTCGTCGAGTTACTTCACCTACCCGGGCATGGAGGGCTATGTGCCCACGCCCTATTTCGAGCAGTTGAAGAACAACGGCGGCGAGTATGTGCAGCTCTCGTTGAGCATCCCCATTTTTGATCGCCTCTCGAAACATTCCAACATCGCAAAGCGTAAGAACGCCTTTGACCGTGCCCAAGCCGACTACGAGCAGGCGCTCCAAACGGTGGAGGCCGAGGTGCGCCGCGCCATCGCTGACCGCGATGGCAGCGCCGACGCCTTGCGCCAAGCCGACACCCGCGCTGAATTGCAGCAGGAGGCTTACGCGCTGAACACCAAGCGTTTCGAACAGGGCTTGATTTCATCCATCGAGTACCAGACGGCTTCAAACAACTACCTCAACGCCCTCGCCGAACAATTGAACGCCAGGCTTCAATACTTTATTAAGTGTAGCGTTGTTACATATTATGGAGGAGTTCCGTATTTATTACAATGACTATGGCTTATGGCCAATGGCAGCTTCACGAAATAATAGGAATTCATACCTTTGGTTAAAGCTGCCATAGTCATAGGCCATCAGCCATAGTTCAAACAACAATTAAACAAATAAACATTCAACAATATGAAAACCTACCTGAAATTCCTATCCAGAAACAAGCTCTACACTGCTATTGAGTTCATTGGCTTGAGTGTGGCCTTGGCCTTCGTCATCATCAGTTTCTGCTATGTGGTGCAGCAATACGCCGTGACGCGCGAGAACCCCGACCGTGAGCGGATTTATGCCATCGGGTCAGAGCAGATGACCAACGCCTACGGCGTAAAGGAATTCATCGACGGCAAAGTGCCCGAGGTTGAGGCCGTGACCCATTTCTTTTACAGCAAAAACAAACTGATAAAGTCGGGCGACGAAAAGTATTTCGGCACCGTGCTCGACTGCGACCGCGAGTTCTTCGACTTTTTCCCCGTCCAATTCAAGGAAGGCAATGCCGACAACCTGAGCAATGCCCATGTGGCTTTCGTTTCAGATAGATTGGCAGCTAAAATGGAAGGCGAAATTGTTGGCCGTCAATTAATTACTGGAAAAGATACACTGAATGTGGTGGGCGTGTTCTCCGACTTGGGCAGTTCACTGCTCCTTGAGGCGGATGTCATCGGCAACATCGAAACCAGCCGCTTTACCGAAATGTACAGGAAAAACCCCATACTCTGGGGGACTCATATCCATACTTTCGTGAAGGTGTGGCCCCATGCCAACCCTGCCGAGTTGCAGGAAAAACTGACCACGATTTGCCAAGAGCAATACGGCGACAAGTTCCAGACTTTCTACGGCGAAGAAGGAAAGGTTTCCATGCTTCGGATGGACAAGATTTTCTTCAGCGACGTGAAGACGCAACTCAAGAAAGGCGACCGCTCCATGATGCGCACGATGATTATTATAGGCCTGTTGCTGCTCGTTTCTGCGCTCATCAACTACATCAACCTGAACGTGGCCCTCACGGGAAAACGCGCCAAGGAGATGGCTTCGCGAAGGCTTCTCGGGGCGCAGAAGGCGGACATCGTTTGGAAGTTCCTCGGCGAGTCGCTGCTATTCACCTTGTGTTGCTTTGCGGTAGGCTTGCTGTTGGCCTACGCCTTGGTGCCATCTGTCAACCAATTGATGGATGCTGATGTGGCGGTGCGGATTCCGTTCACGGCGACTTATCTTGTCGGCTATTTGTTGATGGTTGTGGTGGTGGCTTTCTTGGCCGGCATTTTGCCTGCCGCCATCGTTTCGGAAGCCCGCCCCATCGATGTGGTGAAGGGCGCGTTCCGCCTCCGCAGCCGCAAGGGGTTGATGCGGTTTTTCATCGTGTTCCAAAACGCCATCTCCATTGTGCTGATTGCCTTGACGATAACGATGGAGTTGGAGATGCGCCACATGGTGGAGCGACCGATGGGATTGCAGACCGACAACCTGTTTTTCATTAATTCCAAGTTGAACTTCACTACCAAGTCGGAGGGCTTCAGGGAGGAACTTCGCGCCCTGCCTTGCGTGAATGAACTGGCGTTGAGCAACAACGTGCCTGGAGTGACAGCAACGACTTTAAGATTGCCGAAAATGGGCGAGACGCAACCCAATACAAGTGTCATCATATTTGAATGTGACACGACGGCGTTCCGATTGTTGGGCTTTGAGGTGCTGGAGCAGTTCAGTGTGCCGGGCGAGGGAAGTTATTGGATGACGCAATCTGCCGTGGCTGGATTGACAGGTCTGCCTTACGGTGATTACAACTACGACACGATTATGTCTTGGAAACAGACGGCCATGGGTAGTGGCGTTTGTGGTATCATCAAGGATTTCAATATGTTGGACGCGCTTCATGCCACCGACGAGGATTATACCATAGTTTTTGGAAACGGCGGTTTGGGTTATTCGCAACTTGGTCATCTGCTGTTGGAAATCGTTGGCGACCACGACGAGGCCAAACGCGTCATCGAGTCGGTTTATAAGAAACATTCCGAGGAGATGTTTGGCTCCTACGTTGAGCCGGATTATTTTGGTTTTGTGAAGGATGTCATCGCCTCGAAATACGCCAAGACGCGCCACCAGATGCGGCTCATCGAAATCATCATGGGCATTGCCGTGTTGCTGTCGCTGCTGGGCCTCGTGGCCATGAGCACGCATTTCGCCTCGGAGCGCGAGAAGACCATCGCCATCCGCAAGGTGTTTGGCGGCACGATGGAGAGTGAGATACGTCGTAATTTGAAGGAATACATCATCATGATACTGATTGCCAACGCGATAGCCATTCCTTTGGCGGTATGGCTGTGCAAGCGTTATTTGGAGGACTTCGCCTATCGGATTGACCTGCACCCGTGGATTTTCGTGGTGACGGTGGTGCTGTCGTTTGCGATTGCCATCGGCTCGGTGCTTTGGCAGATTGTCTCGGTGGCGAAGGTTAACCCAGTGACAGCGCTTAAAAAGGAGTAGTTATTATCACAAAACCAACAAAACTTGCAAAACAATGCGTAAGTCCAAAGAAAACAGCAAAGCGGCTCCACAACCGTGTCGCCGCTGGGAAGCAGCCGGTTGGCTTGCTTCCCACAACCCGAAAAAAGGTTTTGATGGTTTTGCAGGTTTTGTGACCAACAATTAAACAATTAAACAATCAACACTTCAACAATATGAAAACCTACCTGAAATTCCTATCCCGAAACAAACTCTACACCGTCATTGAGTTCATTGGCTTGAGCGTTGCGCTCGCCTTCGTCATCATCAGTTTCTGCTATGTGGTGCAGCAATACGCCGTGACGCGCGAGAACCCCGACCGTGAGCGGATTTATGCCGTGGGCGATAAAAAAGATTTCCTCAATTGTTACGGCATGAAAGAAGTCATCGACGGCAAGCTGCCCGAGGTGGAAACCGTTTCGCATTTCCATCTCATACAAGACCAGTTGATTAATGTTGGCGAACAAAACTTTGTGGGCAATATGCTTGTCTGCGACGTGGATTTCTTCAGCATCTTTCCCGTTGTGTTCAAGGAAGGCAGTCCTGAAATGCTTTCGGAACGCAATGCAGCATTCATCTCAGAAAAGTTGGCCAAAAAACTGAATGAAGCGTCTGCTGAACGACCATTGATCATTCAAGACGATACTTTGCACATTGTAGGTGTCATTGCCGACAAAGGCAGCTCGTTGCTTCCCGATTTCGATGTGATGTTTAATTATGAACACGGGCAGTCGTATGCGATCCAGAGTTATCGCGAAAACCCTTTCAACCATTGGGCTAACCTTGGTACTTTCATTAAGGTGCGACCCGATGTGGACCAAGAAGAGCTGGCCTCGAAATTGCAGGCACTCTGTGACGTGCAGTTCGAGAATAGTCCGAGTTGGGATGGACTTATGATGGTTCGTTTCGATGAGTTGTATTACGCCTCGGTTTACACGAGTCTGAATAAAGGCGACCGTTCCATGCTTCGCACGATGATCATCATCGGACTTTTGCTGCTCATTTCGGCCTTGCTGAACTACATCAACCTGAATGTCGCTTTGGTCGGGAAACGTGCCAAGGAGATGGCTTCGAGACGGTTGCTCGGTGCACAGAAGTCCGACATCGTTTGGAAATTCCTTGGCGAGGCCTTTGTCTTTACCTTGTTTAGTTTCGTTGTCGGGTTGGCAATAGCCCATGCCATTGTTCCGACCGTCAATCGGCTATTGCAGTCGGATGTGGCGATTACCATATCCTTTGCTTTGCCTTACCTCGTTGCCTATCTCCTGATGGTGATAGTGGTGTCGTTGCTGGCTGGTATCTTACCAGCCGCCATCATCTCCAAAGCCCAGCCTATTGACGTGGTTCGTGGCACTTTCCGTTTCCGCAACCGCACCGTGCTCTCGAAGGTGTTCATCGTGGTGCAAAACGTCATCGCCATCTTGCTCATCGCTCTTGTGTTGACGATGGAACTTCAAATGCACCACATGGAAGATCGTTCTACAGGATTGAACGTGGAGAACCTGTTTTTCTTAGGCTCCGACCTCGACTACACAGCGGAAAAGGAAGCCTTCGTAGAAGAGCTGAGGGCTTTGCCTTGTGTGAAGGATTTGGCATCGGCACAGAATGTGCCTGGCGTGATGTATTATAGTTTCAATTTGAAGAAACTTCATGAATCCGAGCCTAAGAACCTCGTCTCGATTCTTAACTGCGACTCGACGGCATTCCGTATGCTTGGCTTCGAGGTGAAAGAAAGGTTTTTTGATGCCGATGCCCATAGTTTTTGGATTACTGAGGCTACCGCTGCTAGCATGACTGGCCTGCCATACGGTGTCTGCAACTTCGATACGATTATGATGTGGCAGAAGCATACGATAGGAAACCCTGTCTGTGGCGTGATTGCCGATTTCACGATGCGCGATGCCTTACATGCAACTGATGAGGAGTATGTAATTGTCTTTGGCAATGGCGGTTGGAACCCTGATTCCCATCTGTTGATTGATGTGGTTGGCGACCATCGTGAGGCAAAACACGCCATTGATGCTGTTTATAAGAAACACTGCGAGAAGGTGTTTGGCGCCTATTTAGAGCCTGATTACAACGATTTTGTGGAGAACGTAATTTCCAAGCAATATGACAAGCATCGCCGTCAGATGCGCCTCATCGAACTGATTATGGGCATCTCGGTGCTGCTGTCGTTGCTCGGCCTCGTGGCCATAAGCACCCACTTCGCCTCGGAGCGCGAGAAGACCATCGCTATCCGCAAGGTGTTTGGCGGAACGATGGAGAGCGAGATACGACGCAACTTGAAGGAATACATCATCATGATACTGATTGCCAATGCGATAGCCATTCCTTTAGCAGTGTGGCTGTGCAAGCGTTATTTGGAGGACTTCGCCTATCGGATTGACCTGCACCCGTGGATTTTCGTGGTGACGGTGGTGCTGTCGTTTGTCATCGCCATCGGCTCGGTGCTGTGGCAGATTGTCTCGGTGGCGAAGGTGAATCCGGTGACTGCGCTTAAAAAGGAGTAGTTATTATCACAAAACCAACAAAACTTGCAAAACAATGCGTAAGTCCAAAGAAAACAGCAAAGCGGCTCCACAACCGTGTCGCCGCTGGGAAGCAGCCGGTTGGCTTGCTTCCCACAACCCGAAAAAAGGTTTTGATGGTTTTGCAGGTTTTGTGAAGAAACAATTAAACAGTTAAACAATAAACAATCAACAATATGAATAGACTAACCGACAAACTCATCAAAATCCTATCGTTGGGAATAGGTCTCGCCATCGGCATCGTGCTGATTGCCAAGGTGTGCTTCGAATTGTCGTACGACAGTTTCTACAAGGATGTGGACCGCATCTATTGGATTACCGAGAACATCATCTTCCAAGAAGGTGGCGACCCCGATGACTTCTGGGGTACTTCGGGAGGCATCGCTCCGGGCTTCAAGGCGGAAGTGCCGGGCGTGGAAGCGGCCACGCGCTATTCTACCCTGATTTCAGGAGCACAATTGTATGACGAAAGCGACAACCTCATCACGGGCTTGTGCATCGGCGCGGACACTTGCTTCTTCGACTTTTTCAATCGTGATTTCCTCGCGGGCGACCCGATGCAGGCCTTGCAGGAATACAATGGCGACATTGCCGTCAGCCGCAGTTTTGCGGAGAAGTTGGGCGGCGT
>CAMZEK010000058.1 GCA_947305795.1 uncultured Bacteroidales bacterium
AAGATACAGTTCATCACCACCATCATCCACGAGCCGGAAATCCTCATCTTCGACGAGCCTTTCAGCGGCTTCGACCCCATCAATGCCAACCTGCTGAAAGACGCCATCCTCGACTTAAGGGACAAAGGCGCAACTATCCTGCTCTCGACCCACAACATGGCCTCTGTAGAAGAACTCTGCGAAAGCATCACCCTGATTAACAAGGGAAAAAGCATCTTGCAAGGCAAAGTCAACGACATCAAGCGGCAACACGACACCCACCAAAGGGAGATCATCGTCCGCACCGACAACGTGCAACAGGTTTTGGCCCTTACCGACACCTATAATATAAAGGTGGAGCAAACCGACATTCTGGAAGAGATGCGGCTGACCCTCTTCAGCGAGTCGCCCAACGACCTGATTGGCCAGTTGCTCAACATCGGGCAACTCGTCTCCTTCAAGGAAGTCTTGCCATCGATGAACGACATTTTCATCCACGAAGTTCAATCCCAAAACCAAGCCTCATGAACAAGATCGGACTCATCATCAAGCGCGAGTACCTGACCCGCGTTCGCAAGCGCAGCTTCCTCATCATGACCTTCCTCGGCCCCATTCTCATGGCGGCCATCTATATCATCCCCATCATGCTCGCCCTGCATAGCAGCAACGAACACATGCGCATCGCTGTGGTGGACGAAAGCCACTGGTTCGAAGACCGTTTTACCGACAACAAGGAACACACCTTTATTATAATGCCCGGCCAACCCATCGACAGCGTAAAGGAATTGGTGAAAAACGGCATGTTCGATATGGCGCTCTACGTGCCGCCCACTCAGCTCAACATCCCATCCAACGCCGTGATTTACAGCTTAAAACAAGTCCCGATGGAAGTGGAAACCTATGTCAGCGGCGTGATGCAGAAGGAAATCGAGAACCAGAAACTAATGGCATCGGGCGTCGACCCTGCCGTGGTCAACGCCGTGAAAACCGACGTCAACCTGCAAATCATGCGCATGGACGAGAACGGCAACGAGAAGGAGACCTTCACTAAGGTACAGTTCGCCCTTGGTATCTTCCTCGCCATGCTGGTTTACATGTTCATCATCTTTTTCGGCGGCCAAGTGATGCAAGGCGTGGCTGAAGAAAAGACCAACCGCATCATTGAGGTCATCGTCAGCTCGGTGAAGCCTTTCCAACTGATGATGGGCAAAATCATCGGCGTTTCGTTGGTCGCACTCACCCAGTTCGTGCTTTGGATTTTGCTGACGGTTGTGCTCTATGTCGGCTTCTCGGCAGCCATCGGGCTGAGCAACCCAGGAATGCTGTCGTCGGGCACCGTCATGACGCAGGAAATCACCACCAACGACATCATGAGTAACGAAAGCGTGCAACAAATTCTGCAAATCGCCCAGTCCATCGACTTCGGCACCATCATCTTCTGCTTCATCATCTTTTTCGTTCTCGGCTATCTGCTCTACGCGACGCTCTATGCCGCCATCGGCTCATTGGTCGACAACAACACTGATTCACAGCAGTTTGCACTACCCGTCACCGTACCTCTGATGATTGCCATCATCTCTTCGTTCTACATCGTCAACAACCCCGACAGCTCGCTGTCCGTCTGGCTCTCGATGATTCCGTTCACCTCCCCCATTTCGATGATGGTTAGGATTCCGTTCGGCGTCCCGATATGGCAAATCGTGCTCTCGGTGGTGCTTTTGGCCGACACTTTCGTCTTCATGACCTGGTTCGCCGCTAAAATTTACCGCACAGGTATCCTCATGTACGGGAAAAAACTTTCATATAAGGAAATTTTCAAGTGGCTAAAATATAAATAACTGATTATAAATATTTTATACAAAGAAAACAACCCATTTCGACACCTATTAAAAAGGGCATCAAAAAAAGTATTTTTGGGTATTAAAAAGAAAAATCCTATTTTTGCAGGCTCAAAATCGGGTAAAAAGACCAGAAAGGAATAATTAACAAATTAAAAGTCAAATAATTAAATCAATTTTACAATGCAAAACAAAGGAGCAATCAGGACGTTAGCCATTATCTTCGCTTTGATCTTCCTTTATCAACTGTCGTTCACTTTGGTGACGAAGCGTGTGGAAAAGAAGGCTGCGAGATACGCAGAAGCAGAGGCTATCAAACTTGCAAACGTAGGAGAGTCGGGGTACAACCTCATCAAGAATCAGAAAGAGACGTACTATTTGGACTCAATCAGCAACGTGAATGTGTACAACCTTTTGGTGAAGAAGTACACCTATCGCGACGCAAAAGAAAGAGAAATCAACTTGGGTTTGGACTTGAAGGGCGGTATGAACGTCACCCTTGAAGTCTCGGTGAAAGACATCGTCAATGCCCTTGCGGGCCACTCACAAGACCCGACTTTCGTGAAAGCCATGGAATTGGCCACCGAAAGACAGGAAAAGAGCGAAGGTGATTTTGTCACTCTGTTCGGCGAAGCTTTCGAGGAAGTTGACCCCAACGCCCGCCTTGCCTCCATCTTCCTGTTTGAATTCAAGGACAAAGGCATCACCGTCAACTCCACCAACAACGAAGTTCTGAAGGTGTTACGTAACGAAAGCGAAGATGCCATCAACCGTTCCTACCAAATTTTGAGAACCCGTATCGACCGTTTCGGCGTGGCCCAGCCTAACATCCAGAAGATGGAAGGTTCGGGACGCATCCTCGTCGAACTGCCGGGCATCAAGGATCCGAAGCGTGTGCGTAAACTCCTCCAGGGCACGGCACAACTCGAGTTCTGGGAGACCTACAACTTCTCGGAACTCCAACAGTATTTTGCCGATGCCAACAGCAAGCTCGCTGAAACAAGAAAAGCACAAAAGGCTTTGGCTGAGGGCGAAACCGAGATCCAACCTGAGACCCAACCTGAAACTGAAGTGGTTGAAACCGAACAAGAAATGAATCCCGCTGAAAACGGTGAAGTGGTTGAAGCGGTTGCCGACAGCACCTCGGAAGACAACCTCCTTGACCAGTTGGCCGAAAACAGCGAAGAGGAAGCCCTCTCGGAAGACGAAGAATTGAACCAGTTCCAAGAAAACAACCCGCTTTACACCTATTTGCAGCCTTCCTATTATCAGAACGAGGCAGGTCAAGTGGTGGCCGGCGAAACCGCCCGTGTGGGTATTGCCCAAGTGAAGGACACCGCCACCATCAACCAAATGTTGGCTGAGACGAGAAGCCTCTTCCCGCGCAACCTCAAGTTTGCATGGACGGTAAAACCTGAAATCACACAAGGCGAAGCCGAATACCTTGAGCTGGTCGCCCTGAAGATGTCGCGTGACAACAAGTGCGCTCTTGGCGGCGAGGTCATTACTGACGCCCGTCAGGACTATGGCCAGGGCAACCAAGTGGAAGTCACCATCCAGATGAACTCGGAAGGTGCCAAGGCTTGGAAGCGACTCACTGGCGAGAACATCGGTAAGCAAATTGCCATCGTCCTCGACGATTACGTTTACAGCTATCCCGTCGTGAACGGCGAAATCCCGAACGGCCGTTCGTCCATCAGCGGTGGTGGCATGACCATTGAGGAAGCTCAAGACTTGGCCAACATCCTGAAGGCTGGTAAGCTGCCCGCTCCCGCAAGAATCCTTGAAGAACAAGTCGTTGGTCCTTCGCTCGGTAAGGAAGCCGTGCAAAAAGGTATGTGGTCGATGGTGTTCGCCTTCATCCTCGTGCTGGTCTACATGGTGTTCTTCTACAACAAGTCGGGTTTTGTGGCCGATATTGCCTTGTTGGTCAACGTGTTCTTCCTGTTCGGCGTGTTGGCTTGCCTCGGCTCAGTGCTGACCTTGCCTGGTATCGCCGGTATCGTGTTGACCTTGGGTATGGCCGTTGACTCGAACGTGATTATCTTTGAGCGTATCAAGGAAGAAATCAAGGCTGGCAAGGGCATCAAGCTCGCTATCGAAGACGGTTACAAGAACGCTTACTCCGCCATCATCGACGGTAACGTCACCACCTTGATTACGGGTATCATACTGATTGTTTTGGGTACGGGTCCTGTCCACAGCTTCGCCGTCACCCTCTGCATCGGTATCCTGACCTCCTTGGCCACGTCCATCTTCATCTCCCGCTTGATTTTCGAACGTATGCTGAGCAAGGAAAAAGAAATCACCTTCTCCACCAAGTGGACGCGCAACTTCCTGCAAGGCACGCACTTCGACTTTATCGGAATGCGCAAGACTTCCTTCATCATCTGCATCTGCTTCCTCGTCATCAGCTTGGCTTCCCTCGGCTTCCGTGGCTTGAACCTCGGCATCGACTTCAAGGGTGGTCGCAACTACGTCGTCCAATTCGACAATCCAAGCATCAAAGTTGAGCAAG
Source organism: uncultured Bacteroidales bacterium (assembly GCA_947305795.1). Classification (GTDB taxonomy): domain Bacteria; phylum Bacteroidota; class Bacteroidia; order Bacteroidales; family F082; genus Limimorpha. Next base: position 4,336 of record CAMZEK010000058.1, read on the forward strand.
TGCGCGAGACTCTGTCCAATGTCAACATTGACAAGAACGCCATCCACAGCGCCCTCGAAATGAGAGACGACCAAGAGGTGGAAGATTGGTCGACGCCTGAAGTGAAGACTTACGGTACCAATGGCCAAGTGAAAATCACGACCAAGTTCTTGATCAAGAACGACAGTCCTGCTGTTGACTCCGTCATCCAAGTTCTCCTCTACGACGGCTTGAAGGGCCTCTACAACAACAACTTGACAATGGATCAGTTCTCGTCTGAAGACGAAACTGTGGGCATCCTGAGTACGCAGAAAGTCGGTGCCACCATCGCCAGCGACGTGACGCGCAAGTCCATCATCGCTATCATCGTGGCCCTTGCCTTGATGTTCTGCTACATCGCCATCCGATTCAAGAAGTGGCAATACGGTGTGGCCTCCATCATGGCCTTGACGCAAGACACCATCATCGTGTTGGGTATGTACTCGTTGTTCTACAACATCCTGCCCTTCACCATGGAAGTCGACCAGAGCTTCATCGCCGCCGTGCTGACCGTCATCGGTTACTCCATCAACGCTACGGTGGTTATCTTCGACCGTATCCGTGAGAATGTCAACCTGCACCCGAAGGCCACCTGGAAAGAGAACATGGTCAACGCTGTGAACAGCACCTTGACCCGTTCGTTCAACACCTCGGGTTCGACCTTGGTCGTGTTGCTCGCCATCTTCATCTTCGGCGGCGACACCATCCGCGGCTTCATCTTCGCCCTGTTGGTCGGTGTGCTGGCTGGTACGTTCTCTTCGGTGTTCCTGTCCTCGCCGTTCGCCTACGTCCTGATGAAAGGCGACAAGAAAGACAAAGCCATCGAAGAAGCTGACACTTCAAAGAAGAAATGATTATTCATCATAACTAACCTTCTAAACTGCTTGCAAGAATCCCGCTGGAAACGGCGGGATTTTTTTTGTTTGCGAGTTATCATTTTTATTTCTATCTTTGCGGTGGATAATTCAACAAAACTATGCCAAACATCTATACATATTTCGGAATCATCTTCAAATTTTACTCAAATGACCATGAACCCTTGCACGTTCATGCCATTTTTGGAGAATATGAGACTATATTTGACATCGTGTTTTCTCAAGGAGAGTTGTTGGAATTGAAACGTCGCAAGAAACGCGGTAAAGACCATCTGCCACCTGACAAAATGAAATTGGCTGAAAAGTTTGTGGAGGAATATGCATTACGCATTTCTGAGAAATGGTATCAATTCTTTGTGTTGAAAGCTGATGTTACTTGTGAAACCATCAATAAAAAAGTGAAATAACCATGTATAAGATAGTAAACGCGGAGTATTCGGGTGATTACAAGGTTTTAATCACCTTCGACGACGGCCAAAAACGGTTGGCCGACTTCTATGGCTTTATTTCCAAAAGTCTGCACCCTTCTATACACAAATACATTGACAAAACGCTGTTTCAGCAGTTCGAAATCAACGACTACGAAATCCATTGGGGAACACAGTTCGATATTGACCCTTACGACATTTATTATGGTGAGTTTGAGGCTGCTGACAGCCCATATTTTGCTGAAATAGAAACTATGAAAACGCAATATGAGTTAGTGGAATAAACGACACGCAAAACTTTGCAAAAAATCCTGTCAGTGATGGCGGGATTTTTTTGTTTTTTATTCTTTTTGAATATCTTTGCATCATATAAAAGTGCAAAACACTCCAAAGATTTATTTCAAAACATTGAAAATCATAATATTGGAATAATATGAAGCGAATCATTACCCTTACCTTGCTTTTGGCCACCACCCTGACCATGATAAGCGGCCCTATTGATGAGACGACAGCAAAAGAATTGGCTGAGAGTTTTTGGAAAGAAAACCACGTTATGGGCGTTAGAAACGGCATTGTGTTCATGGACAAAACGGATGAAGCCCAATTCGTCAATGTCGCTCCGCAACATGGCTATTCTGAGTTCTTCATTTTCAACAACACAGAAGGCCGAGGGTACGTCATCATTGCTGCCGACGATTGCGTAACCCCCATCCTGGGTTATTCCTACGAAAACAACTTCGATACAGAAGTTCTTCCTCCCAACTTGAAGGAATGGTTAAACGGCTATGCGGAACAAATCCAAGCAGCGGTAAACATGAGAGCACAAGCCACTGCTGAAATACGAGCCGACTGGGATTGCCTGCGACAAGGGAAGCCCTTGCCCATCAAGTCGGAAAAGGCAGTAGCTCCCTTGGTTTCAACAAAATGGGACCAAAGCCCTTATTATAACGCGCTTTGTCCCTACGACAATCATGCCCACGAAAGGACGCTGACCGGTTGTGTTGCCACCGCCATGGCCCAAGTCCTGAGATACTGGTCCTATCCCAAACACGGATATGGCTCCCATTCCTACGTTCCTTCCACTCACCCCGAATATGGCTCGCTTTATGTGGATTTCAGCACCGTCAACTACCAATGGTCTTCCATGCCCAACAGCGTCAACAGCAGCAACAACGCTGTGGCCACACTGATGTACCATTGTGGCGTTAGTGTCAACATGGATTACGGCATCAGCGGCAGTCCTGACTATGGCAGCGCTGCCTATATCATCGATTACGGAAACAACCGTCCCTGCGCCGAAATCGCACTCAAGACTTATTTCGACTACAAGAGCACACTACACGGAGTAGAAAAAGCAAACTACACCGATTCGCAATGGATCAATCTTCTCAAGAACGAATTGGACAACGCCAGACCGATGGTGTACGGTGGCTTCGGCAATTCGGGAGGCCACGCCTTCGTTTGCGACGGTTACAACAACAACTATTTCCATTTCAATTGGGGATGGGGTGGCCATTATGATGATTATTTCTACATCAACAACCTGAATCCAGCCTCAAACTCATTCTCTTCAGGCCAGCAAGCCATCATCGGCATTGAACCCAACAATAGCGGTGGTGGCGGTGGTGGTGGCGGCGGCAGCAGCCAAGAAGAATTCAACCTCGTGTATCACAGCGATTTGTCTATGGAAAACACCGAGTATTGGTTTTATGACTCCTTCTCTGTTTACGCTGAAGTGCTGAATTCAGGAAGCAGCGACTTCAGCGGTTACATCGGTGCCGGCGTGTTCAGGAAGAACGAAAACGGAGAATACCGCTTCCACGACGTAATGGCATATTGGAACAAAACCTCCAATCCCTTGCAACCCAACTATTACGTTTACGGCAATCTGCAATGCGAGGGTGGGCCGCCCTATATCCCTGGCTCATACGCCATTGCGATGCTTTACAGTTTGGACGGCAACCTTTGGAACTTCATTGATGACCTCAATTATAACGACGCCTTTTTTGACATCATCTACTCCACTGCCATCGAAACCTTCTCTAACTTCACCATCATGACGGGAGACTATCTGTATTACAGTGAGACGGCCACGGTGAATGTCGACATCTGGAACTCAGGCAATTCCACCTTCACAGGCAAATTCCGCGTCAACTTGGCCAATGATGACGGCTCGTGGGCACAAAACATCGCCGTACTCAACTGTTCAATCGGCTTGGAAGCCAACTACCATTATACCAATGGTCTGGACTTTTCCGGAGAAATCACCGTGATACCTGGCTCATACTATATGGAATTGGCATACCAAAGATCGGGAGAAACATCATGGTATTACGCTGGTGCGTCGCGCTACCAAAACCCCATACGTGTTGAGGTAGTTGCCCCACCCGTCAGTCTTGACCCATACGAATCCAACAATACCGCCAGCAGTGCCTACCCTCTGCCCTGCAACCTTTTTGGCAACTCGGCCACTGTCAACACAACCGGAGCCAACCTCCATAACAGCACCGATATTGACTATTACAAAATCCAATTCAACCCAGGTCAGAACTACATCATCACGCCCCGCTTAAACGACTCATACAACAGCGCTGACGGTATTTATTACACCGTTGATGCCAAATTTGCCTACTCAACGGACGGTACCAATTGGTCTGAATTCTATGACGATGTGATGCCGTCAAGCTTTACAATTGACGGAGGCAGTTTGTATTTCTGTGTCATGCCCTATTTTGAAGGAAGGACCGGTACTTATCTGCTCAACATTAACATCACCAAGGGAAGCGGAATAGACGAATCTGATGCAACCGAACTCTACGTCTACCCAAATCCAGTTAGAGATGTACTCACCGTCAACTGCATGAGAGCCAAAGAGATAAAGCTGTTCAACTCGCTCGGAGCGATGGTCAGAACCGTCAACAGCGAAGGCAAGGACAAGGTCCAAATTGATATGGTCGACCTGCCCAGCGGAACCTACATTCTGCAAATCATCGAGGATGGCCTCATCGTTACAAGAAAGGTAGTGAAAACAGAATAGATGAAGCCTTGAATTTTCTTTCCATCTAAGCCCATCGTTTCGCCGAATTGTTGTATTTTTGTCCCATAATAAAAATGCCATTTTAGCGTTTGAAAAAAGAGAATTTGAGTCTATGAAAAAATACGTCCTAGTCATCATGTCGGCGCTGTTTATCTTTATGAGCACCGACCTTCAAGCCCAAAGAAGAAACCCCGCCAAGAACGCCGACCTCGCTTTCGGGCGCAAGCAATATATTGAGGCCGCCGATCGTTATAAAAAAGCCTACCGCAAGGTGCGTCGCAATAAAAAAGAAGAGCGCAACCGTATCAGTTTCCAAATGGCTGAATGTTACCGACTTATCGGCCTCACCAAACGCGCCGAGCCTTACTATAAGCGTCTGCTGAAAACCGACTATCCCAACTCGCATCCGGAGGTGTACCTCTATTTGGCTGAGACCTATAAGATGAACGAAAAATACAAGGACGCCATCGAGAATTATGAGATTTATGCGCAAAAAATGCCCGATGACCCTCGAGGACAATTAGGAGTGGAAACCACTGCCCAGATTGCGGATTGGATGGAGAACCCATCGCGCTACGAGTTGACGCTTTTGAAAAAAGTGAACTCGACGAAAGACTCTGATTTCGGTGCGTGCTGGACCAGCAGCAATTTCAACGAGATCATCTTCACCTCCACCCGTGACGCGGCCACAGGCAAGGAAAAGGATGGCATCACTGGACAGGAATTTGCCGACTTCTTCACCTCGAAGCAAGACCGCAAAGGCGACTGGAGCACCCCCGTGCTCGCCGACGAAAGCGAGGCCATCAACACGGAAGCCAGCGAAGGCACGCCTTTCATGAACTCGAAATTCACTAAAATGTACTTCACACGCTGCCAAAATGGTGCCCACCGCAAAAACGGCTGCCAAATCATGGTGGCTGGCAAGAGTGGCGGCGCTTTCTCCGAAGCCAGACCCGTTGAAATTGCGGGCGTCGACACCTTGGACATCGTCGGCCATCCCACCCTCTCAAGCGACGAACTGATTCTTTATTTCGCTGCTGAGCGCAAAGGTGGTTTCGGCGGTAATGACATTTGGGTCGCCATGCGCGAGAATGCCACAGAACCATTCAAGCGTCCGTTCAACCTCGGCGAGAGAATCAACACCGCTGGAAACGAAGTGTTCCCCTTCCTGCGCTATGACACCGTGCTTTACTTCGCCTCCGACGGTCACGGCGGCATGGGCGGATTGGACATCTTCGTCAGCTCAATGGACACGGCAGGCAACTGGGGCGAGCCGCGCAACCTGAAATATCCCATCAACTCTACTGGCGATGACTTCGCCATCGTCTTCCACCCCACCCAAGAATGCGGTTTCATCTCTTCAAGCCGTGGCAACACGCGTGGCCTCGACAATATCTATTACTTCGAGGAGCCCACCATCCACTTCACCTTCTCGGGTACCGTCAAGGACGCCAAGACAAAGCAGTTTGTCAGCAACGCCGCCGTCCGCATGATTGGCAGCGACGGCTCCAACATGATGACCCGCACCAACGACAAGGGCTACTTCAACTTCAGCGAGAGCCAAATGAACAAAAACACGACCTACGACATTACCATCGACAAGGACAACTACTTTACCCTCAGCGCACAAGAGACTACTATCGGGCTGGAGTTCAGCAAGGACTTCGAGAAGGAATACGACATTGAACCCATCCCGCAAGAGCCTATCATGCTGCCCGACATCCTCTACGACCTGGGCAAATGGGACCTCAAGCCGCAGTTTGAGGACTCGCTGCAAGGCCTAATCGAAACCCTGCAAATCAACCCGACCATCACCATCGAGTTGGCCTCCCACACCGACAGCCGCGACACCGACGAGCACAACGACATTCTGTCGCAAAAACGTGCCCAAAGCGTGGTCGACTATTTGATTATCAGAGGCATTGACCCGCTCCGTTTGACCGCAAAAGGTTATGGTGAAAGAGTACCACGCACCATCCAAAAAGACATGACGGTAAGAGGCTACACCTTCAAGGCAGGCACGCGCCTTACTGAAGACTTCATCAATTCGTTGCCGAACACAGAGGTCAAGGAAGCTGCACACCAGATGAACCGCCGCACCGAGTTCCGCATCCTGAGCAAGGACTATGTGCCACGCACAGAAATCAAAGAAGGAGGCACCGTCAACATCGCCATCAACCCACAGGAAGACCAAAGTGAGATGTTCTCGGTCACCCCAAAAGGTTACTTCACTTTCACCGCCAATGTGGATGGTTATAAGGAGCCTTTCACCTACAGTCAAAATGCCGACTTCTGCGTCTCTGAAAGCCGCGCGCTGGAACTGCTGAAAGACGGTCGCCTCACCGCCGATGACTTCCAAGGCGATGTCGAAAAGATTCTCACCACGGGTGGCATCCAAAACGGAGCCATCGTCATTATCAAGGAGTTGAGAATTGCGGGACGCTCGCTCTACAACGTGGAATGCAAAGTCGTCAGCCGAATGGTCGAGCAATGGGTTATCGGGCAGAAGAACATGAAGCAACTCGGCAACTTCGAGTTTGACACTAAGGAAAAGAGGTTAAAGTTCAAATAATTAGAACTATGACTTGTGACGATGACAATGACAGCTTTAACGCAGCATAAGATCATAGCCATACGTAAAAGCTGTCATGGTCATAGTCAGCGGTCATAGTCAAAAAGACAAACAATGGACAATCGCTACAGCCAACGCGGCGTCTCTGCCGAAAAGGAAGATATCCACAACGCCATCAAGAACTTAGACAAGGGCTTGTATCCCAACGCTTTCTGTAAAATCATCCCCGACATCCTCGGCGGTGACCCACTCTATTGCAACATCATGCATGCCGACGGCGCGGGAACAAAATCCTCGTTGGCCTACCTCTATTGGAAAGAGACCGGCGACATGAGCGTATGGGAAGGCGTGGCACAAGATGCCGTGGTAATGAACACCGACGACCTCATCTGCGTGGGCGCGACGGACAACATGCTGCTCTCCTCCACCATCGGGCGCAACAAGAGCCTTATCCCTGGCGAAGTCATCTCCGCCCTCATCAACGGAACGGAGCATTTCTTGGAGAAGCTGCGCAAACTCGGCATCGGCATCTACCTCACGGGCGGCGAAACCGCCGACGTGGGTGACTTGGTACGCACTGTCATCGTCGACAGCACCGTGACGACACGCATCCGTCGTGACGAAGTCATTGAGAACAACCTGCAGCCCGGCGATGTCATCGTGGCCTTCGCTTCTTACGGACAAGCCACTTACGAGGACAGCTACAACGGTGGCATGGGCAGCAATGGCCTTACCTCGGCGCGCCACGACATGCTCAATCATTATCTGGCTGAGAAATACGACGAGAGCTACGACCACAGCATCCCTGAAGTTTTGGTGTATTCCGGTCCACACAAACTGACTGAGCCCACCGAAGTCCCTGGTGTGGATGTGGGCAAACTCATCCTCTCGCCTACCCGCACTTACGCCCCGCTGATGATTCCAATTCTGAAGGAGTTCCGCAAGCAGATCCACGGCATTATCCATTGCAGCGGCGGTGCCCAGACCAAGGTACTGCATTTCGTGGACAAACTGCACATCGTGAAGGACAACATGCTCACCCTGCCCCCACTCTTCCGCATGATTCAAGCCGCCTCGGGCACCGACTGGCACGAGATGTACAAGGTCTTCAATATGGGACATCGTTTGGAAATTTACACCAACGAAAAGGCCGCCAATGAGATGATTGCCATCGCAAAACAATTCAATATCGACAGTCAGATTATTGGCCATGTGGAGGCTTCGGAACAAAAGAGATTGACGATTAAGAGCGAGTTTGGAACATTTGA
>CAMZEK010000059.1 GCA_947305795.1 uncultured Bacteroidales bacterium
CGATAGAGATTCCGAATTCCGTGACTTCCATCGGAATGTCTGCGTTTTCTGGTTGCACAGGCCTGACTACGATAGAGATCCCCAACTCCGTGACTCGCATTGTTGCCGATGCGTTTCATGGTTGCACAGGCCTGACCACGATAGAGATCCCCAACTCCGTGACTTCCATTGATTATAATGCGTTTGAGTATTGCACAGGCCTGACCACGATAGAGATCCCCAACTCCGTGACTACCATCAGAAGCTCTGCGTTTCGTGATTGCACAGGCTTGACCTCGATGACCGTTTTGGCGGACAATCCCCCCACTTTAGATAATAATGCTTTTTATAATGTGAACATGGGGATTCCCGTGTATGTGCCTAGTGGTTCTGTGGCAGCCTACCAGAACGCCAGTGGGTGGAGCGATTTCAGCAATATTATTGCGATTGGACCGGGCACCATCACCGTCACGGCTTCGCCTGCAGAAGGCGGCACAGTGACGGGTGGAGGCTATTTTGAAGGTGGAGCTACCTGCACCCTTACGGCTATGGCCAATGAAGGCTATTCCTTTATTAATTGGACGGAAGACGGCAACCAAGTCTCATCTAACGCCAATTATTCCTTCACAGTAACGGGCGCGAGAACTTTGGTGGCCAACTTCCAGATAGGTTTCCACTTCACCACCCCAGGCAATTGGACCACAGCCACCAACTGGGTTGGCAACACTCTTCCAAGCAGTAATGACGATGTCATTATCCACGCTGCATGCACCTTGGATCAGAACGCAACGGTGTCGTCGTTGACGGTCGAAAATGGGAACGTGCCACTGTGCAATCAGGCAAAACGCTGAATGTTACGGGCACGTTGACCAATGCTGCGGCAGAGAATCTGGTCGTCGCGGATGGAGGTCAGCTCATCACAGACAACGCTGTTGTGGGTACGGTACAGAAGCATATTGAAGCCTTTACCAGCAATGACGACGGCTGGAACTTCATCGCTTCGCCTGTCACAACAAGCCTCACGGCCAGCACGATTGACGGCCTCATCCCATCGGGCGCAACCGTTTACGACCTGTATTACTTAGACGAGGAACATACAAAATGGTTTAATTACAAAGACCATGATGGCAATGCGAATGCTGGTTTTGATATTGTGCACAAAAAAGGCTACCTCTACGCCAACGGTGCAGGCACTACCGTCAACTTCGGCGGCACTCTGCAGCCACACGTCGCGGCAGGCGTTACCATCAATTTGGCCAATACAGGCGACGGCTGGAATCTCGTGGGTAATCCGTTCACCTTCAACGCCTACGCCGACAAGTCGTACTACATCATCAACGGCCGCAACGTTGAGGCATCGGCAAGCGGCGCCATCGCACCCTGCACGGGTATCGTCGTGAAGGCCACGGGCGGCAGCGAAACGGTCACCTTCACCAAGAACAACCCCGCTGCCAACAGCAACCAGGGCAACCTGAACATCGTGGTGGCAGAGCAAACGGCCACAAGGGACGGCGCTTCTTCGGTCGCAGTGGACAAGGCCATCGTGAGCTTCAATGAAGGCAGCCAGTTGGAGAAGTTCGTCTTCAACGCCGACAATGCCAAGCTCTATATCCCGCAAAATGGCGAAGACTACGCCATCGCCATCGCCGAGAAGCAAGGCGAAATGCCGCTCAACTTCAAGGCCACGAGGAACGGCACCTACACGATTTCGGTCAATCCCGAAGGCGTTGAGATGGATTATCTACACCTTATTGACAATATGACTGGCGTGGATGTGGACTTGCTGAAAATGCCAGAATATACCTTCAACGCCAAGACTTCGGATTATGAATCGAGGTTCCGCCTCGTGTTCAACGCCAACGGCAACAACGGTTCCTCGACAAGCTCAGAAGCCTTCGCCTTCATCAGCAACGGCAACATCGTCATCACCGATGCCACCGCTAACGCCACATTGCAAATCGTAGACGTGATGGGCCGCATCCTCCGCACTGAAGGATTGTCACAATGTGGCAGCCGTACGATCGCAGGATTGACCCCTGGCGTGTACGTCTTGCGCCTGATTGACGGCAACAACGTGAGGACGCAAAAGATGGTGATTCAATAAATTGCCTCGTAGGGGCAGACCCGTGGGTCTGCCCTTTTATAGGGCGAACACACGGTTCTCACATACGAAAAATAGACAACAAAACAAACAACATACGACAATGAAAAAGACTATAATGATCATAGCCATCGTCCTCGGGACGGCTCTCGGCGCAATGGCGCAAAACGGAGGAGGCCTGTTCCAGTATGGTGCCGTGAAAGATGATTACAACGGCATTGAGCCTACCAGAGACGGTCTTATTTCACTCCCGACATCGCATGGCCAAGATACTGACGCCGACGCTCCTTTGGGTAGCGGCATAGCCGTGCTCATTGGCCTTGGCGCAGCTTACGCCTTTGTGAAGAAGCACGAAGAAGAGTAACCCCATTGCCGGGTCATTGAGGCGCGCGGGATGCCCATTATGGGTGTCCCGCGCGCGTTTTTTTGGGGAGGATTCGCCAAAAGTTACTATATTTGCGCATCATTATTGAAAACATCTTACTATCATGAAACGCAAACACATCATCATTACTTTAATCATTGGCACCGCTCTCGGCTTCGCCCTGGGTCTGGCCTTTGAGGGCATTGTAGGCAAGGCCTACGCCAAGACGGAAACACCCACTACCAACATCACCTTGCCTGAAAGCACAGCTTTCGAGAGCATGGCCACAGGCACTGCCCGCAGCGCGGATTATGAAATTGTCTACGTCTACGGCAAGAGGTACATCATCTTCAGCTCCGGCAGCGATATTGAGGTGCTTGAGTATGATTAAGACTAAACGAAATTCACCTCGGGACTGATGCGGATGCCGAATTTGGCTTCCACGGAGTCTTGGATGTTGCAGGCTAGTTCCACGATGTCGTGGCCTGTGCCGCCGCCGTAATGCACGAGGACGAGGGCCTGTTTCTCATACACGCCCACATGCTCGTTGCGCCAGCCTTTCCAGCTCAAGGTCCCTGAGTCCTGAGGTCCCTGAGCTTGTCGAAGGGTCGAAGGGCCAGAATGTTCTATTAGCCACCCCGCCGGCACTTTCACTTTGCCGTTGGGTTCATCATAATGCGGGATGTTGGGATAATCCTTTTGCAAAGTCTTAAATTGCGCCTTTTCAATGACGGGATTCTTGAAAAAACTGCCCGCATTGCCGATTTGATTCACATCAGGCAGTTTTGTATCGCGGATGGCGCAGATGGCGTCGTGGAGTTGCTGTAGTGTGGGCGTTTCGATACCATGTTCCGAAAGATACGCCTTGATGTTGCCGTATTCTAACTTCAATTCCGCTTGTTTGTGCAGCATGAAATCCACCGAAGTGATGGCATATTGTCCTTTCAGCTCGTTCTTGAAGACGCTGTTGCGATAGCCGAAAGCGCACTCTGTTTTGCTGAAAACACGTTTTTCGCCCGTTTTAAGATGAATGGCCTCGCATTGCAGGAAGCTGTCTTTCAGTTCCATGCCATACGCCCCGATATTCTGCACAGGTGCCGCCCCGACTTTGCCTGGGATGTGGGCCAAATTCTCCAAACCATACCAACCATGCTCAACGGTAAAACGCACAAAATCAGGCCAATCTTCTCCCGCTTGGGCGCGAACAACGACCTCGTTCTCATCTTCTTTAAGGATTTCAACACCTTTCGTGTTGATGTGGATGACAAGACCGTCGAAAAACTCGTCTTGAAACAGGACGTTGTTGCCGCCGCTGAGAATCAGGTGCTTCTCACTTTTGAAAACATCGGAGTGAATCAGTTCTTCAAGTTCCTGAATGTCATTGATTTCAGCAAAATGTTTCGCTACGGCCTTAAAGCCGAAGCTGTTGTAGGGCTGGAGGTTGACGTTGGTTTTCATGGGGCAAAATTACACAATACCTGCGTATTTTCAGCGTTTCAACAGAAAACATTTGTACCTTTGCCCCGATGAAACGCGCCATCGTATCGGTTATCAACGACTTGGTCACGGACCAACGAGTCAACAAGTCGTGCTTGGCTTTGCAAAAGGCTGGGTATGAGGTGCTTTTGGTTGGGCGGAAGCAGCGCAAAAGCCCGCCAATGGACGAGCGGCCATACGCCACGCGCCGGATGAAACTGCTTTTTGAAAAAGGACCGTTTTTTTATGCGGAATACAACACTCGTCTGTTTTTCTTTTTGCTTTTTCATCGCTCCAATCTATTGCTTTCCAATGATTTGGATACGATTCTGCCCAACTATCTCATTTCACGTTTGAAAGGCGGCAAGATGGTTTTCGACAGCCACGAGTACTTCACCGAAACACCAGAGTTGGTCAATCGGCCCAAAGTGCAGCGGGTTTGGAAACGGATTGAAGGTTTTGTGGTGCCCAAGTTGGACGAAATGATTACTGTTTGCGACTCGATTGCCGACCTGTTTCGTGAAAAATATGGCATAAAATGTCACGTTATCAGGAATATACCGCCGAGAAAAGCGCTGCCTCCGAAAGGCGACAAAGTGGCTTTGGGCTTGCCCACTGACAAGCACCTATTAATACTGCAAGGTTCTGGCATTAACATCCAGCGTGGGGCGGAAGAATTGGTGCGGGCTATGTCGCTATTGGATGACTGCTTCCTGATGATTATTGGCGGTGGAGATGTGTTGCCTATATTGAAGCAAATGGTTGAGGAACAGAAAATTACCGACAGTGTGCGTTTCTTTCCGCGTATGCCTTATCAGCAAATGATGGCCTACACTCGACTCGCCGAATTAGGCTTCTGTCTCGACAAAGACACCAACCTCAACTATCGTTTCAGTTTGCCCAACAAACTGTTCGACTTCATCCAAGCAGGTGTCCCGATTGTTGCCTCTCATTTGACAGAGATTGAGAAGATTATCAAACAATACGACTTGGGCTTGTTCATTGAAAACCATGAACCTGAGACCATAGCTGCCACCATTCGTGAAGCTTTGTCGGATGAGGCGAGAAGGATGCAATGGAAACAGAATTTGCAAGTTGCGGCACGGGATTTGTGTTGGGAGAACGAGGAACAGAAACTGTTGGAAATCTACCATCATTATGACTGAAAATCACTTACATATCATCGCTTTTGACGTGCCTTATCCTGCCAATTACGGCGGGGTGATTGATGTGTTTTACCGCGTGAAAGCCCTTACTGAGGCTGGCGTGAAGGTGCATTTGCATTGTTTTGAGTACGGTCGAGGCGAGCAAGAGGTCTTGAAGCGTTGCTATGAGGTAAAATACTATAAGAGAGACACTTCCTTTGTCAAACAATTGAGTCTCACACCGTTCATTGTTAATTCGCGCCGTTCTGAAGCTTTGGTTCAGGACTTGTTGAAGGACGATTATCCGATTCTTTGCGAAGGCTTGCATACTACGGCGGTTCTTCTTGACAAACGTTTGAAAAACAGAAAGATATATGTCCGTGCCCACAATGTGGAGCATGATTACTACAAAGGCTTGGGCGACTCGGAAAAATTTGGTTGGAAGAAGTTCTTTTATCTTGTAGAGGCTTGGAAATTAAGGCGTTATGAGCCAATTTTACACAAGGCGGCGGGCATTTTTGCCATCTCCCAACAAGACGCGGATTATTTCTCCAAAAAATATGGCAAGGTCACTTTGGTTCCGGGTTTCAATTCCGCCGATTCGGTGTGCTCGGAGACGGGTAGGGGAGAATACGTTCTTTATCATGGCAACCTTTCCGTCAAGGAGAACGAAACAGCGGCCAAGTGGCTGATAGAAAATGTGTTCGCTGAATTGGATTTGCATTGTATTGTAGCTGGACTGGATCCTTCCGACAAGCTGGCGAAACTCGCTGAAAAACATTCTAACGTAACTTTGATGCCCAATCCCGATGATGCTGAAATGATTGATCTTTTGCGTCAGGCACAGGTGAATATCATGGTGACTAACCAACCTACTGGATTGAAACTGAAATTGTTGAATGCGCTTTACAATGGCCGTTTCTGCTTGGTCAATTCGGACATGGTGAAAGGCACTTCGCTTGAAAATTTGTGTGTGGTGGCCGATGAATCCGAGCAGATGATTTCAGAAATCAAGCGGCTGATGGAAGAAGATTTCACCGAGGACGACATTGAAGAGCGCGATGCGCAAATGCGGCAACTTTATGATAATGAGTCCAATGCGCGGAAAATCGTTGAGGCTATTAGCTTTAGTAGTTAGCCATTAGCTAGCTTGACGGCAGCTTTGAGCTAACAGCTAATGGCAATAGCTAACAGCTTAAAAATCACTCCATATCAGAACAAACCACCGTGCCATTCTTGCAGTTGGCGATGCGGGAAGGATACTTCTGCATGAGGGTGTAATTGTGCGTGGCCATCAGCACGGCTTGACCGTTGTCGCTGATGCGGCGCAGGAGTTTCATCACTTCGAGGGTGGTGTCGGGGTCGAGGTTGCCGGTGGGTTCGTCGGCGAGGATGACATCGGGGGCATTGAGCAGGGCGCGGGCGATGGCGACACTTTGTTGTTCGCCACCTGAGAGCCGATGAGGCATGACCTTGCGCTTGTCGGCCAAGCCCACCATCAACAACACTTCTTGAATTCGTTTTGAGATTTCGCTAGGCTCTCTCCAGCCTGTGGCTTTCAGCACAAATTCAAGGTTTTTCTCTACGCTGCGGTCGAAGAGCAGTTGGAAATCCTGAAACACGATGCCGATTTTGCGCCGTAGATAGGGGATGTCGCGGTGCCGTAGTTTTGTAAGGTCATATCCGGCCACACGCACAATGCCGTCACGGGCGGGCAGTTCACCATAAAGGGTCTTCATTAGTGAGGACTTTCCGCTCCCTGTGCGACCGATGAGGTAAACAAACTCGCCCTTGTTGAGGGTAAGGTTCACGTTCGAAAGGACAAGGTTCTCCCTTTGGAATATGGAGGCGTTTTTGATTTCTATGATGGGATCCGACATATTTGTTTGCTTTAGTGTTTGTTTCATAAGATTGTCACGCCTTGCTCGCAATGACAAATGATTTATTAACTTCTAACTGATAACTTCAAACTGATAACTTTTAACTGTCAACTAATAATTACCAACTCCCCGAAGCTCCACCGCCGCCGAATCCTCCGCCACCGAATCCGCCGAATCCGCCGCCGCCGAATCCGCCGCCATCGCCGAAGCCTCCACTTCCACCAAAGCCACCACTGCCAAATCCGCCCATGGGGATCCAAATGGTGCGATGACCGCCGCCCGTGTAGGACTGGCCGTTGTTGTCGGAGAACTTGGAAAGGATGATTACGATGGCGATGATTATGAGGATAATAAACCAAAGAGGGAAGCCTTCGTCGCTGGCGTATTCGTCTTGGGTGAACTTGCCCGAGCAAAGGTCCATAATCGTATTGACGGCGTTATCGATGCCCGTGTAGTAGTCGTTTTCCTTGAAAGCAGGAATCATTTCCTTGTCGACAATCCGTTTCCCTGTGGCATCGGTGACGTATTTTTCAATACCGTATCCGGTCTGGATGGTCGCCTGTCCTTTGCCGCTCCCTTTCTTGGGTTTCACGAGAATGACCAAACCGTTGTTCTTGCCCTTTTGTCCCACACCCCAACTATGCCCGATTTCGGTGGCATACTGTTCGATGCTGTAACCTTGCAGGTCGTCGACGAGCAGGACGAGGATTTGGGTGGAAGTACTGTCGTTGTAAGCCACGAGTTTACGCTCCAAAGTGTTGATTTGGTTGGCGCTCAGAGTACCTGTGTAGTCATTCACCAAACGAGGCGGGTTGGGCGGACTTGGCAACTGGGCTTTCAGCGTCGTGCCAAAGGTGAGCAAAACGAGAAGCAAGCCAAGTAAAAGCGTAAGTTTGTGTTTATCAGTTGTTTTCATAGGAAATTTCGTCGGGAATTTCGTTGACATCGTCGGTTTGGTAGGGGAAATAGGCGTTGAGTTTTTCGCCACAACGTTGGATGCCCTGTTCGAGGCCTTCGGCAAAGTGGCCTTCCTTGAAGTAGCTCAGCATCAAGTCTTTGACATCGTTCCAAAAACCGTCTCCCACAACATTGTTGATGCCTTCGTCGCCGAGGATGGCGAATTTGTGGTCTTTAACAGCCAAATAAATGAGCACGCCGTTGCGCTGTTGTGTTTCGTTCATCTTCAACCGGTTGAAAACGAACAGACTGCGTTCTTCCACCTGACCGCGACAATGATTCTCAATATGAACCTTGATCTCGCCTGAGGTGTTCAGTTCGGCTTGCTTGATGGCCTCCACGATACGGCGGTCTTCCTGGCTGTTCAATATTTGTCTTGCGTTGGGCATTGTCGTGTGATTTGACTGCAAAAGTAATAATTTTAGTTGGGAATGATGAGAGTGCGGATTATTTTTGTTTTCTTTGCAAAGTCTAAAGCGATGATGAGATGAATAAATTCTCAAAGATTATAGCGGCCATAATGCTGATGATGGTTGCCGCGGTAAGTTGCACAAAACCCGATGGCCCGAACAATGGCGGAAACAACAACGGCCAAAACGATTCGATTATACATGATGGCGGAACGCTTAACGGCTATGAGTATGTTGACCTTGGTCTGCCGAGCGGGATTTTGTGGGCGATTTGCAACGT
This sequence comes from uncultured Bacteroidales bacterium, assembly GCA_947305795.1. Taxonomy (GTDB): domain Bacteria; phylum Bacteroidota; class Bacteroidia; order Bacteroidales; family F082; genus Limimorpha. Next base: position 8,593 of record CAMZEK010000059.1, read on the forward strand.
GGGAGCCGATGTGCCAGAAGACTGTGGCGATTACTTTGCTTGGGGTGAGACCGTGCCTAAGGACATCTACGATTGGAAAAGCTACAAATACGGCAATTTCATCAACGAGCAATATGAATTTACCAAGTACTGCACCGATTCGGTTTATGGCCTCAATGGATTTGTTGATAACCTGATCCTTTTGGAGCCGAGTGACGACGCGGCAAAGGCCAACTGGGGCGCAGACTGGCGTATGCCGACCATAGACGAATGGGAGGAACTGTACTTGAATACGACTTTTGCACGAACAACCCAAAACGGCGCGGACGGCTGGCTCTTCATTGCCTCCAATGGCAAGAGTATGTTTCTGCCCGCTGCCGGCTATTGGTGGGATGGTGAGTTCACCAGCGCAGGCCTCGGCATCTACTGGTCGAGTACGATTAACAAAGATTTCCCATACCGCTCGTGGGGCCTTCATTTCAATCCTGACAATTGTCATCTGTGCGGCAGCAGCGACCGCAACCGTGGACAATCGGTTAGGGCGGTGTGTTCGATGTCATCCCATTGAGGTGGATTGTCGAAAGGTCTATCACTTGGATGTACAACTTCAGGAGGATTGCCTTGGACTACGAGTTCTACTCCGAATCCTCGGAGGCCATGATCCAAATCACCCTCTCCAAAATCATGCTTAACAAATTATCAACTTGAAACTTAAACAAGCTCTTAGAATGTCTTTGGAACCTTTTCAGCCCCTTCGTCAGCCTCAAAATAAGGCCGTTTCTCAAAGCCGAACATGTTGGCAACCAGACTGCTCGGAAACTTACGGACGCTTTGATTGTAGGCTTTGGCTGTCTCGTTGAAGCGTTCGCGCTCCGTTTGGATGCGGTTCTCGCAGCCGGCCAATTGCGCCTGAAGGGTAAGGTACTCCTCGTTGGCTTTCAGGTCAGGGTAGTTCTCAACGGAAACGATGAGGCGGTTCAAGGAGTTGCCCAACTCGTTTTGCGCCGACTCGAAGTTGATGAACTCGGTCTCGTCGAAGTTTTCCGTGTTGACAGTGGACTTGGCGGCTTTGGCACGGGCTTCCGTGACGGCGATGAGTGTGCCTTGCTCGTATTCTGTGTAATTCTTCACCAAAGCAACGAGGTTCGGCACGAGGTCAGCGCGGCGCTGGTAGACGTTCTCCACTTGTCCCCAGGCTGTGGTCATGGCTTCCTGTTTCTTGACAAAACCATTGTAGGTACCCACGCCCCAAAGGACGATGACACCCACAATGATGGCAAGGATGATACCTATCTTCTTCATAATCAGATGAATTCAAGTTTTTCTTGCGTGGTGTTCTTCTCGCAATAGTGGCAGTGCAGCTTAATGTTGCCCTGCGCGTCCTTGACGACTGTGAACTTGGTCGGCACGTCGTGCTCCTTGTTGGTGACACAGTTCGGGTTGAAGCACTTCACGATGTGCTCGATGCGCTCTGGGATGGTCACAGTCTGCTTCTTGATGACCTCAAAGTCCTTGATTTCAATGATGGAAGCGGTTGGGGCGACCAAGGCAATCTTGTTCACGTCTTCAGGCGCGAAGTATTTGTCGGAGACTTTGATGAAGCCCTTGGTGCCGTATTTCTTGCTCTCCACGTTGGTGCCGAAATACACGGGGGTGCTGACTTTCTCCAAGCCCAGAATCTTGACGACTTGGAACACTTTGTCGGCGGGGATATGGTCGATGACGGTGCCATTCTCAATGGCGCTCACGGTCAGTTCTTTCTTTTTTTCCATAGTTTTGAATTTAAGATTTAAGATTTAAAGATTCAAAGATTTAAGATTCAAAATTCAAGATTCTTGATTCAATTATTTAGATTCCTCTGGAGATTTGTATTTTGTTCCTTTCATTTCTGTGCCTTGCAGATAATCAATGAAACTGCTTATTGATTTAGAGATTTCTTCTGATTGAGTTTTTAATGCTTCAAATTGTTCTTCTGGCAAGAATCCATAGTCAAATGCGCGGTAGAGTTGGCTGCGAGATTCACCGCATGAACCTTTAGCTACGTAAAGGAACTGCTTAAACTCTCCATTGCCATTTCTCTCAAAGCCTTCAGCTATGTTGTCCATAATTGAGCCTGATGAGGCGCGGATTTGTGAACTCAGCCGAAACTCTTTTGAAAACTCACCTTCTTTGGAAGCCCAAAACACCTTTTTGGAGAAATCACGAGCTTCTTGCCAAATTGGTAAATCTTCAAACCTCTTGTAACTTGCCATAATTTTGAATTTTAAATATTGAATTTTGAATTATTTTAGACCAAGTATTGAGGCGATGAGTGCTTGACGGGCGTAAACTCCGTTTTGTGCTTGCTGGAAGTAATAGGCCTTCGGGTTGGCGTCGACATCCACGTGGATTTCGTTGACGCGCGGCAGCGGGTGCAGCACACGGCAGTTGGGCTTTGAGTTCTCCAGCATGGCGTTGCGCAGCACATAAGAGTTCTTCACCTTCTCGTATTCCTCGGGGTCGGGGAAGCGCTCGCGCTGGATGCGGGTCATGTAGATGATGTCGGAGTGGGGGATGGCGTCCTCCAGCTCGGTGTACTGGTGGTATTCGAGGTTGCGGTCCTTGATGTGTTGCTTCACCACGCTCGGCAGCTTCAGCTCGACGGGCGAGACGAGGTTGAACTTCGCGTTGAAGTGGCACATGGCCTCCACGAGGCTGTGGACGGTGCGGCCGTATTTCAGGTCGCCGACGAGGGTGATTTCAAGGTTCTCAAGCGTGCCTTGCGTCTTGCGGATGCTGTAAAGGTCAAGCATGCATTGTGTTGGGTGCTGGTTGGCGCCATCGCCAGCGTTGATGACCGGCACTTTCGACACCTCGGAGGCAAAACGAGCCGAGCCTTCGATGGGGTTGCGCATGACGATGAGGTCGGCGTAGCTGGCCACCATGGTGATGGTGTCGGCAAGGGATTCGCCCTTCTGGATGCTCGTTCCGGCGGTGCTGCTGAAGCCGATGACATTGCCGCCCAAAAGCTGGATGGCCGTCTCGAAGCTGAGGCGCGTACGGGTGGAAGGCTCGAAGAACAGCGAGGCGATGATGCGCCCGTTCAGCAGGTTCTGGTGCGGGTTTTTCTCGAAGTCTTCGGCAATGTCGAGGACATGGCAGATTTCCTCAGGCGTGTAGTCGCTGATGGAAATCAGGCTGCGGTTTTTCAGTGAAATTGACATAGGCTTTATGGATTTAATTTGTTGGAATTGGCAAAAAAAAGACGGTCGACAAAGTGACCGTCAGTATGAGAAAGTAGGAAATTCGTTTTGATGGAACCCATTGATTCCGTGGCGATAATCTTTTCCGATGGCTTTATTAAGTACCTCATCGGACTGCAAAGATAGGAAAGTTTTCGGTTTGATGGTGAATTTATGAAGAAAAAAATAATATGATCATTTCACTATGAACGGATACTTCTTCCTGATGTTGTCGGCGAGAAACTGTGCCACGAGGTCGGTGGGGAATTGGGTGACGTTGAATACGAAGTCGTAGT
>CAMZEK010000060.1 GCA_947305795.1 uncultured Bacteroidales bacterium
CAACCAAGGCGTTCACTTCTCGTTCTTCGTGTCGGTGGCCGCCATGCTGATTTCGCTAATCATCTTCTTCTCTCAGAAGAACAAATTCCCGCAACCTGCCAAGAAGGTGGCCGCCGAGGTGGCTGGCTACACCGCCGAAGAGAAGGCTGCTATGGCCAAAGAAATCAAGCAGCGTATGGCTGCCTTGTTTGCCGTGTTGGGCATTGCCGTGTTCTTCTGGTTGTCGTTCCACCAAAATGGTCAATCGCTGTCATTCTTCGCTCGCGATTTCGTGGATTCGTCAAGCATCGCACCCGAAATTTGGCAGGCTCTGAATCCGTTGTTCGTCATCATCCTCACTCCGCTTGTCATGGGCATCTTTGCCTCTTTGGCTCGCAAGGGCAAGGGCGTTTCGACACCTCGCAAAATTGCCCTCGGTATGGGTATCGCAGGTTGCGCCTACCTCTTCCTGATGGTGCTCTCCATCGCGCACCATTGGCCTTCAGGTGACGCTTTCCGCGCTTTGAACGCCCAACAAATGCTTGAGTTGAGTCTTGTCAAGGCTGGCCCTTGGGTGATGATTATCACCTATTTCTTCTTGACCGTGGCTGAGTTGTTCATCTCACCGCTGGGCCTGTCCTTCGTCTCGAAGGTGGCTCCACGTCACATGGTGGGTCTCTGCCAAGGCTTGTGGTTAGGTGCCACGGCTGTCGGCAACCTCTTTATCTTCCTTGGACCTGTCATGTACAACGCTTGGGACATCTGGAAGTGCTGGGGCGTGTTCCTCGCCATCTGTCTCGTCTCCATGACTGTCATGTTTGGCATGGTGAAGTGGTTGGAGAGAGTGACCGAATAAACATCTTTGTTGCTTCAGCAGCTGCTTGGTACGTGGGTGAAGTGGCTGGAAAGAGTGACTGAATAAACATCAGATATTGATAAGAATGTAGGGCTGTCACATCGTGGCAGCCCTAAATTTTTGGACATTTTTCATAAAAAACGATTTCCATCTGAAATTTTTCGTACATTTGCCGCTGATTGTTCGGGGAGAAATCCGAACAGTTGAGGGCAATTTGTGCTTGTGTCTTAATGTACAAAGTCTGGAAAATTTTGGAAGAAGATACATGGTACGGGTTGGCCTGCTTAATTTGTATTCAACCAGTTTTGTTGATACATTTAGGCTAGGTTAAACAGTATCTGTTTTTGCTTCCAAAGGTGTTTTCCAGAGCCTGTACATAAGAAAATAGGTGCATTTCAAGTTTCCTAGCCTTCTTATGTGTAATCATAAACCTGCCGAATCGGGGAAGCTATAGGCAATTTGATATTCAAGGCATTATGAGTGTCTTTAGAGTTTGGCCAAAACGGACAAGGAAAGCAAACGGGCAAATCCTGACACCCGAAATGGCTGTCATCGTAACGACCCAATTCCATTGTTCTACTCCGTTTGCCAATGGAGGCAAAGAGGTTAGACAATTCTATTTGAACATTTACCAGTGCGACATCAAGAAATTAGGTTGCAGTGCCGGCGATTTCAATTACAAACTATTAGGCTGACATGAATCCATCAAATTTTATACATCCCGACGATGCAGCGGCATTACAAGCTTTGAAAAATATTCCGATTTTTCCAACCGTAATGGAAAAGCTATTCCAATATGGGCTTGATGAGATTCGATGGAGCGAAAATGTCACGACCAATCTAAGACTGTCAGAGAGGCAATTGCCTGAAATATACAAGCATCTTCCGCCGATATGCCACAAGTTAGGCATCCGAATCCCAGAACTATACCTTCAAACGAGTCCGATTCCAAACGCATGGACCTCAGGAAACAACAGGGTTTATATTGTGGTGACTTTGGGGCTAATCAGGCGATTCAAAGATGAAGAATTGGACGCAGTACTTGCACACGAATGTGGACATATACTGTGCCAGCATGTTCTGTACTCAATGCTTGCTGACAGTATATACAATTTAGGTGATTTCTTCGTGGAATCCATTGTGGGACAAATTGGAAGTGTCGCCATGAAACCCCTGAAACAAGCTCTTGTGGCTTGGTCAAGAGCCTCTGAACTTACTGCTGACCGTGTGGCATGTCTCATCACTTCTGCTTCAACCATGACCAGAGTTCTTGCGAGATTGGAAGGCATGCCGAAAAGCATCTTGAACGATATGGATTATGAGGCTTGGTGTGCACAAGGTGCTGATTATGAGAATCTAAAAAACGGAAATGCTTGGAAGAAAATTATCCGTTATATGGCAAATACAGACATAGACCATCCATATGGACCTGTCAGAGCCTATGAAGTCAACCGATGGGAAGGATCATCGCAGTGCAAACAATTGAAAAAACAAATCAAACTAATCGGAAGCGGAAAAAGATGTCCTAAATGTGGAAATTTCATAGACGAAGCATGGGGGTTCTGTAAGAATTGTGGAAACAAACTAAACTAACTTAAATACAAATTATTATGAATACGAAAAGTAAAACAACAGCCATCGTGCTGGCACTACTGTTAGGAGGACTTGGTGCCCACAAGTTTTATCTTGGTCAAACACTACAAGGAGTATTGTATCTCGTGTTTTGTTGGACTTTCATCCCTTTGATTTTATCAATTGTGGATTTTATCATGTATCTGACGATGTCCGACCAAGCTTTTCAAGAGAAATATTGTGGAGGCAACAACGTAAACACTCAACAACAAGTGTACCAGCAAATGAACCAACAGCCTTATCAACAACCTTTGCAGCAGCCTTACCAGCAGCAGATACCTCAACAGCAATACATAGCACAGGGTCAAGCCTCATTTTGCCCGTCTTGTGGTTCAAAAGTTAATGCAGGGACGAAGTTCTGTCCGAATTGTGGAAATCAAATATGATTTTAATGGAGTATTAATTTGAATCAAACATGAATACACAAATGGTCCTGTTACAAGTAGAAGTTCCGCCAGAGAGTGGTTCTATGTGGTCGAGTCTTATCTTCATCATCTTGCTTATAGTCATTTTTTGGCTGTTTTTTATCCGCCCAAAAAGAAAGAATGCCCAAGAAAAGGAACAGATTACTATTCAATCAACGACGAATAGTTCTATAAATCAACCAATTATGAAATTTGGACAACCATTTTCACAGCAACAATCTTTTTGTTCGTCATGTGGTTCAAAACTTAATGAAGGCGTAAGGTTTTGCCCAAAATGTGGTAATCCTATATCAGTAGTGGGGCAAAACATCTCATCAACTCAGCAATATAGACAAACTGTCCCATCGATGAATACAATTCCTAATGTCTATATAAAAGGCAAGATTTTGACGAAAACGCAACGGATTTTAAATCTTGTTTCTGCCGATCAGTTAATAGATGTTTTTTCATTTTCTAACGGAATGGTGTCGATAAAAACCCAAGGAAATAAAACGTTATATGCTCCTTTGTGCAATATGTCAGTTTATTTTCAATATAATCCTTCAACCGAACAGAGAATAGCAACGATAAACTATCAAGGCAATGAAATAGAGTTTGTTGAAGCATCAACTTCGATAAACAAAGTAGAAACTAGTACTATTTTTGATATTTTATCAAAGGCAGGAACAACATATGGTGTTGAAAGTATTTCTCCAGAAGGTATTGCTATGTCAAATCAAATAAAAAGAATGAATCAACAAGCCGCAATAGCAAGGCAAATAAGTTATAATCAAGGGTATATGATGGGACAAATTATGAAGAGATGACATTGGATAGAGTAAAGAATAACTCAATTCATGTATGTAATTCTAATAGCCGGCAGCAATGTCGGCTTTTTTCGTGTTTAATGCAAACATTTTACTAACTTTGCGGCAAATAATTGGTTTTGGATATGGAGAACAAAGAAATGGAGCAGCCTCGCGTGGTCAGTTCGCACGATGTCCACATAGATACGGAGTATGCCGATTGGATTGCCGAAGTGAAGCACCGCTACCGTTCGGCGCAAGTTAAGGCTGCTGTTAGGGTGAATGCAGAAAAACTGCTTTTCAACTGGCAACTTGGCCGCGACCTTGCGCAGAAAAAGGCAGAGGAACGCTGGGGCGTGGGCGTCGTGGAGCAGATTAGCCTTGATTTGAAAAAGGAGTTTCCTGAAGACGAGGGCTTTTCTACATCAAACCTTTGGTATATGAAGAAATGGTATCTTTTCTATACCAAGGAAATGGATGTGGAAATTCTCCAACGGCTCGTTGGAGAATTGCAAAATACTATAAATCAGTTTCCTAAAAAACTATACAAAATTGGTAAAGAATTAAGCGATGAAAAACTCCACCAAGTTGGTGGAGAAAAACTCCAACGACCCGTTGGAGAAATTTCCGAGGATGAAATTGTGCAACGACCCGTTGCAGAATTTCCACAAGTGTTTGGACTTGTCCCGTGGGGACAGCATATAGAAATAATCACATCGTGCCATGCTCTTGATGAGGCATTGTTTTACATTCGTGAAACGATAGAAAAAGGTTTAAGCAGGCCTGCATTGCGCAATGTGATTAAAGCGAATTTATTTGAGCATCAAGGCAAAATCATCAACAACTTTTCGGAGCATCTGCCTGCGTTGCAAAGCAAACTTGTGCAGGAAGTGCTGAAGGAAAACTATGATTTCGGCTTTGCGACGGTTGGACATGAGATTTACGATGAAGCTGAGTTGGAAGACGCGCTTTCAAAGAATATCACAGACTTGCTTTTGGAGTTGGGAACTGGATTTGCCTTTATCGGTCGGCAGAAAGAAATCATTGTCGGTGGCCGCACGAGACGGATTGACCTTCTGTTTTACCATATCCGCTTGCGTTGCTATGTCGCTTGCGAGTTGAAAGCCAAGCCTTTCGAGCCTGAATATGCCGGAAAGTTGAACTATTATGTGAACGCGGTGGACGAGCTGCTGAAAGCCGATGACGATAACCCAACCATTGGACTGCTGATTTGTTCGGACATGAATAGTACGGATGTGCAATGGTCGTTTCGGGGCATTAGTACGCCAATGGGTGTCGCCACCTATAATAATATCCGAATCAAGGACGCTTTGCCGTCGCAGGAACAATTGAAAGAGCGTATGGAGTTGCTGCAAAGGGAACTCCGCGAAACCAAACGCCTAATGAATTACAAATCAAACGAATAAAAACATCAACATTATGTTCAAAGGACATCCCAAAGGGCTTTACGCCCTCGCATTGGCCAACACGGGCGAACGCTTCGGCTACTACACCATGCTGGCTATCTTCGTGCTCTTCCTGCAAGCCAAGTTCGGCTACAACGAGGCTCAGGCGGGCAACATCTATGGCATCTTCCTCGGATGCGTCTATTTCATGCCCCTCATCGGTGGTATGCTGGCTGACCGTTTCGGCTACGGCAAGATGGTGAAGTCGGGCATCGTGGTCATGTTCCTCGGCTACCTGCTGCTGGCGGTGCCGATGGCAACTACCACGGCCAAAGTCACCATGTTTTCTGCCTTGGCACTCATCGCCATTGGTACGGGCCTATTCAAGGGCAACCTGCAAGTGATGGTGGGCAACCTCTACGACGAGGCCAAATACAGCGCTTTCCGCGACAACGGCTTCAGTTTGTTCTACATGGCCATCAATATTGGCTCCATGTTCGCGCCTATCACGGCCACCAAGGTTACAGATTTGTTCCTAGGCAAGGCGGGCTACAGTTATGTGCCGCAGATTCCTTCCTTGGCGCACCAATATCTTGACGGCACCATCACGGAGGAAGCGCGTGCGACCTTTGAAGCTTTGGCGGTGCAGCAAGGTGGTAACATCAACGACTTGGCTGGTTTCGCCAATAGTTACATTGATGCTTTGTCGGGTGCCTACAACTACGGTTTTGGCGTAGCCTGCATTTCATTGATTCTCTCAATGGCGATTTATTTGAGTTGCCGCAATTGGTTCAAGCACGCCGACGTGAACACCAAGCAGGCCAAAGCGATGGAAAGCACCACCGTGAACGTGGTGGAACTCACCAAGGAGCAGACCCGCGAGCGCATCACCGCGCTGGTGATGGTCTTTGCCGTGGTCATTTTCTTCTGGATGTCGTTCCAGCAGGCTGGCCTCTGCCTGACCTACTTTGCCCGCGACTACACGCAAAGCTCCGCTACGGGCTTTACTCGCATTGGGTTCAATATCTGGTCGCTGACGCTCATTGCCATCTCGGTGTACACATTGTTTGGCATCTTCCAATCCGAAACGAAACGCAATAAAACGATTTGCGCTATTGTAACGGTCGCTTTGTGGGTGGGTGCCATAGCTTTGTATCTCGGTATGCCTGATCCCATCAACATTTTGCCGCAGCAGTTCCAGCAGTTCAACCCGTTCTTTGTAGTTGCGCTGACACCCGTCTCAATGGCGGTCTTTGGCGCCTTGGCGAAAAAAGGCAAGGAGCCTTCGTCGCCGCGTAAGATAGGCTTGGGCATGATTGTCGCTGCACTCGGATTCCTCATCTTGGTGATTTGTTCTTTCTCCTTGGCCAGCCCTGCCGAGCTGAAGGCACAAGGTGGTGTGAGCAGTACTTTGGTCTCGCCCAACTGGCTGATCAGTACCTATTTCGTGCTGACCTTTGCTGAACTGTTGTTGAGCCCCATAGGCATCTCCTTTGTCACAAAGGTGGCGCCGCCCAAGTACAAGGGCATGATGATGGGCATGTGGTTCTGCGTGACCGCCATCGGCAACTACCTCACCAGCGTCATCGCCCGCATCTGGGGCACAGGAATGCCGCTCTGGATGGTCTGGGGTGTGCTTGTGGTGCTCTGTCTGCTCTCCGCCGTGTTCATCTTCTCGATTATGAAGCGGCTGGAACGGGCTACTCAGGGTTGCTGAAAACCTGCATAATACGATTGTAGGGCTGTCGCGAATTGCGGCAGCCCTACTTTATTAAATCATTTTATTTCCCACTCCTCATCGCCTTGTGTGTCTTAGCATACTTACCCGTAGGAATCTTGATTTCATAGCTGTTGCCCGCCGAAATGGTCAGCGAAGTGCCGCGCAGCCAAGGGTTGAAATATCTCAGCATCTTGTAGTTGGTGCCTTGTTCGTAGGCAAACTGCACCAGGTCGGGAATCGACTCTGTGACGGTTACGGTCTTGGTCTCGTAAGGCCTGTACCAACCGTTGTCGCCGATTTGGTATCCGTATTTCTCGGGGTCCTCGGTGATGAGTTTCAGGGCGAGGATGCGGAACACGTAGCGTTGCGTCTCTTCGGGCAAAAGCATGTCGTAATACGAATCCACACGCTGTTCTTCCATCGTCTTGCTGATGCGACCATTGCCACAGTTGAAGGCCGCAGCCGCTGCTGTCCAGCTACCGAACTTGCGGTAAGAAGCCTTTAGGTATTTACAAGCCGCAACGGTCTCTTTTTCAACATTGTAGCGCATATCCACCTCCTTGTTGATTTCCAAATTGTACTCTTTTCCAGTGCCTTCAAGGAATTGCCAGAACCCCACTGCTTTTGAGGGCGAAACGGCGTTGGTGAGTTCGCTCTCAATCATGGCGAGGTACTTGAAATCCTCGGGCAGGCCGTATTTCTCCATCAGCGGCTCTATTACGGGAAACCAGCGCGTGGTGCGTTTCAGCAACAAGATGGTGGCAGAATGCCTGTACGAATTGACAAGCAGTTCGCGTTCCAAACGCTCGCGGACATAGAACAAGTCCAAAGGCACTTCTTCACCGCAAAAGTCCATCGTTGCGGGCAACTCGATGTCGTGGGTGATGTGGTCGATTTGGTCGAAGGAGAGGAATTCGCGCTCCGTGCCTTCGTAAGATTCCATTTGCTCGTCGTTGGATTGAGCCAGCGCAATCGTTAGGGCAGCGGTCACACCTATTAATATAATAGCCATGCCGCAAGCGAGGAAAAGGTTTCTTGTTTTCATATTGTAGATTTCAAATTTCAAGATTAACTACGAATTTCACAAATTGTACGGATACTGCCGAAAGAATTTTATAGCCAAGGCTGCGGATTTTTACGAATTTTCACGACTAAAATATTCGTATCCATCTGCAACGAAGTTGCAGAATTCAATTCGTACCGATTAGTTGTATTCGTGTAATTCGTAGTTTTTTTCATATTGCAAAATCAAAACGGTGTAACAAAGTCCCTGAACAACGGCGACACCTTGTCCTTTTCCGACAGGATCGGGTTTTTGATGTCCCACTTGATATTCAGGTCTGGGTCGTTCCAGCGCAAGCTGCCTTCCGAGGCCTTGTTGTAGACGTTCGTGCATTTGTAGGTGAACACGGAATGGTCTTCGAGGCAGGCAAATCCGTGCGCGAAGCCTTTCGGAATCCAATACATGAACTTGTTGCCCTCGGTCAGCAGCACCGACTCCCACTGTCCGTAGGTTGGCGAGCCTTTGCGCAAGTCGACGGCCACGTCAAGCACTGCGCCTTTCACTACACGCACTAACTTGCCTTGCGCAAATGGCGGCTTTTGGAAATGCAGTCCACGCAGCACGCCCTTCATCGACTGTGACTCGTTGTCCTGCACGAAAGTCATCTCCAAGCCATGTTCCGCAAAACGCGCTTGGTTGTAGCTCTCGAAGAAATAGCCACGCTCGTCCAAAAACACGTCTGGCTTGATGACTAAAAGGTCTTTTATTTTGGTTTCTATGATTTCCATTGCACTAGTTGTTTAGTTGATTAGTTGATTAGTTGTTAAGTTATTCGTTGCGGGAAGTTTTGGTCATGCTGTTAAAGATTTTGTTTAGCTCATTGCAGTTCGCGATGATGCTTTCATATTCAGACTGTGTGATGTAGTTGGTTCTGGACAGAAGTTCAAGCCAATACTTTGTTTCGGCACATTCTTTCAGCGAAATGTAAATCTTGGCAACAAAATCACGGTGACTGATACCGTTTTGTGCTTCAACAAGATTGGCCCCAATACTTGTGCCGCATCGAAGCAATTGCTTGGATAAGACAAATTCTTTTTTGTCCTCACAAAGATGCTTGTACATGTTTATAATCTCAACTGCAAAATCCAAACATTTTGCTCTAATAAAATCTCCAAAGTTCTCCATATCATCAACCCTAACTAAACAACTTAACAACTAAACAACTTCAAACTATTAAAGGTGAACACATTCGTTGTATGCCGCAGCAGCAGCCTCCATGATGCCCTCCGACATGGTGGGGTGGGGGAATACGGCGTGGATGATGTCCTCGCCCTTGGCGCCCAACTCACGGCAGAGCACTGCGGAGGCCACCATTTCGGTCACGTTGTCGCCGACCATGTGGCAGCCGAGCCAGTCGCCGGTCTTGGCGTCGAAGACGACTTTGATGAAGCCGTCGCGGTTGCCGGCAGCCGTGGCTTTGCCCGAGGCCGTGAAGGGGAACTTGCCGATTTTCACTTCATAACCCGCTGCAATGGCCTTGGCTTCGCTCAAACCTACAGAGGCGATTTCAGGCGTGGTGTAGGTGCAACCCGGGATGTTGGCGTAGTTCAGCGGCTTGGGATTCAGGCCGCAAATCTTCTCCACGCAGATGATGGCTTCGTGGTCGGCTTTGTGGGCTAGAGCAGGACCGTGTACAATGTCACCGATGGCATAGATGCCAGGAACATTGGTACGGTAGTAGTCGTCCACATTGATTTTGCCACGTTCAGTGCTGATGCCCAGCGCTTCAAGACCGAGGTTGTCGATATTGGTCTGCACACCGATGGCGGAGAGCACAATATCGGCCTCCACGGTTTTTTCGCCCTTCTTGGTGCTGATGGTGCATACGCATTTCTCGCCGGTGGTATCAACATGCGTCACCGAAGCATCGGTCATCACGGTCATCTTCAGCTTCTTGAAGGCGCGTTCCACTTGCTTGGAGACTTCCTCGTCCTCGTTCGGGACCACGTTGGGCAGGAACTCCACGAGAGTAACCTTCACGCCCATTGAGGTAAAGAAGAAAGCAAACTCTGAGCCGATGGCGCCAGAGCCAACCACAACCATGCTTTCGGGCAGCTTGTCCAAGACCAAAGCTTGACGGTAGCCGATGATTTTTTTGCCGTCGATGGGCAGGGCGGGCAGTTCGCGCACTCTTGAGCCAGTGGCCAAAATAATATCGTCAGCCTCGTAGAGTGTGACATTCCCTTCGGCGTCGGTCACTTCCACTTGTTTGTCGGCGGTCAGTTTGCCATAGCCAGCGATGACTTCCACGTTGTTCTTCTTGAAGAGGTATTGCACCCCCTTGCTCATGGTGTCGGCCACGCCGCGGCTGCGTGCCACGACCGCTTCCATGTCGGGTTTTACTTCGCCTTCCACTTTGATGCCGTAGTTCTCGGCGTGATTGATATAGGTATAGACCTGTGCGCTTTTCAGTAGGGCTTTGGTAGGGATGCAGCCCCAGTTGAGGCAGATGCCGCCCACTTCAGCCTTCTCGATGACGGCCACTTTCTTACCCAGTTGCGATGCTCTGATGGCAGCCACATAGCCCCCAGGGCCGCTGCCGATGACGATGATGTCGTATTTCATATTCAAGGATTTAAAAATATAATATTCAAAGATTTAAGATTCGATAGTTTTCTCTTCGCTTTTGGCCTTTTGATTTTCTTTCTTTTCACTAATCTTCTTGATGACCTTGAGCAAAACCGCCCATAGCACAAAGAACGCCACTACACCGAGAATCCAAACCACTAATAATTCGATAACCATTTTGCTCAAATTTGGGTGCAAATTTACGAAATCGGAGCGACCTATTAATATTAAGGTGTGAAAAAAGTTCGGATTTTTTGGTTACCGACTTGCGCGTTTCAAGAAAATCCCTATATTTGCACCATCAATCTAAACAAAACCGCTATGAATTACGACGCAAATCCCGTTCATCTCCTCTACAATAACGAGGAACTTAGAGAAAGAATCAATATGGTGATGGACAGCCGTGACCATACTACTGGCATCACCTTCGTCAATCTGTGCTACCAGATTATTCAGATTGCTTTTCAGGAGAATAAGGTGAAGAAACCCGAAGGTACGATTATCACCAGTGAGGAACTCGCTCCCGAGGAACAAGTCCGCGTGAGCCGCATCCTTTGGGAACTCATCTGGGACCACAAGATCTTCCTCCTCTTCGGACGCAGCGAATTGCTCGGTTTGAGCAACGGCGAAGACCGTTTCGTGAAATACTAAAATAGGTCTTGGAAATCGACCGTTTATGTCATTCCTATATGGAAATGTGCGTAGGAAAGAAATCTATAGACGGTCGATTTCGTAATATTTAGGCGTCTTTTTCGACAAAATCAAGTTGGAGAAGACGCTTTTTTATGCATGGTGTTAAGTTTTCAACAGGTTTAAATTATTGAAATACAATAATATAAATACTTTTATCAACAATTTTCGCGAAAATTTTCAAAAAAGTGCGCTGCGTATTGAAAAATGTTGTACTTTTGCCGCGCTGAATTGAAAGAGGGCTTGCCCTTGAAAATGATATAGTTAAGGAACCTGATA
>CAMZEK010000061.1 GCA_947305795.1 uncultured Bacteroidales bacterium
CGTCGAAGATGAGGATTTCCGGCTCGTGGATGATGGTGGTGATGAACTGTATCTTCTGCTGCATCCCTTTGCTGAGTTCCTCCACTTTCTTGTCCCACCAGGCCGCAATCTCAAACTTCTCGAACCACGTCTTGAGCCGTTTCTGAGCCTCGGCTTTTTTGATGCCTTTGAGTTCCGCCAAGTAGATGGCCTGCTCGCCGACTTTCATCTTCTTGTAAAGGCCGCGTTCCTCGGGCAAGTAGCCGATGCGGGCGATGTGCTTCTGACTCAGCTTTTCACCGTTGATGAGTACTTCGCCGCTGTCGGGAGCGGTGATTTGGTTGAGAATGCGGATGAGGGTGGTCTTGCCCGCGCCGTTAGGACCCAAAAGGCCGTAAATGCAATGCTCAGGAATGTCAATGCAGATACGGTCCAATGCGGTGTGGTCGGCGTATTTCTTCGTGACCTCGTGGATGGCTATTTTGGTCATATTGTGATTATTTGCTCTGGTCTTTGGCTTCTGGCTTGTTTGGCCGTTAACTTTTAGCTTTTAGCTCTTAGCTTTGGTGGCTCCAAGGCTAAGAGCTTATTGCTAATAGCTAACTGCCCATTGCCAGAGGCCAGTAGCCAATAGCCTTAATTGAAGTAGTCCTTGATTTTACTGAAAAAGCTCTTTTCTTCCGCCGTCGGATTAGGCTTGAAGTTCTCCGACTGGGCGAGTTGCTGAAGCAGTTCTTCCTCTTTCTTGTTAAACTTCTTCGGAATCCACACGTTCACGTTGACGAGCATGTCGCCGACGCCGTAACCGTTCACGACGGGCAGGCCTTTTCCTCTCAGCCTCAGCACTTTGCCGCTCTGTGTTCCAGGCGCGATTTTCACCCTTACCTTACCGTCAACGGTGGGCACTTCGGCCTGTGTTCCCATGATGGCTTCGGGAATGGTGATGAATAGGTTGTAAATCAAGGTGCTTTCGTCGCGTTCGAAGTCGGGGTGGGCTTCCTCCTCGATGAGGACGAGCAAGTCGCCGCTCACGCCGTTGTGCGGACCGGCGTTGCCCTTGCCGCGCACGGTGAGTTGCATTCCTTCGCCCACGCCGGCGGGGATGTCGATGTCGATGATTTCATCGCCTTTCATGATGCCCTCGCCACCGCAGTGGGTACATTTCTTCTTGATGACGGTGCCGAGTCCGCCGCAGGTGGGGCACACCGAAGCGGTCTGCATCTGCCCGAAGAACGAGTTGACGGTCTGCACCACCTGGCCGCGACCGTGACAGGTCGGGCAGGTCTCGGTGGAGCCGTCCTCGGAGCCGCTACCGTGGCAGTGTGTACAAGCCACGTATTTGCTGACTTTGATCTTCTTCTTCGTGCCGTGGGCAATCTCTTGCAGGTTGAGTTTCACCTTCACGCGAAGGTTGGAGCCGCGTTGCTTGACGGTGCCGCCACGACTGCTGCCGCCGCCGAATCCGCTAAAGCCACCACCGAACCCGCCGAAGTCGAAGCCGCGCCCGAACACGCTGTTGAGGATGTCGTTCAGGTCGAAGTCGGCGAAGCCGCCAAAACCGCCAGCCCCTGCGCCGCCGTCCATGCCGGCGAAGCCAAACTGGTCGTAGCGTGCCTTCTTGTTGGCGTCGCTCAAAACGGAATAGGCCTCCGAAGCTTCCTTGAAGTTCTCCTCGGCGGTCTTCTTTTCGGCATCGGTGCCGTTCACCCACTTGTCGGGGTGCCATTTGAGGGCGGCCTTACGGTAGGCGCTCTTTATCTCGTCAGACGTGGAGTTCTTGTTGACCCCCAGCACCTCGTAGTAATCTCTTTTTTGTTTGTCTGCCATTGTTTAGTTCCTTTCGATAGGTCGGCATTTCGACAGGCTCAATGACCTTAGGCCCCTGAGCCTGTCGAAGGGCCGTCTTTTAATTACCAACAACCACCCTTGCAAAGCGTATCACCTTGCCATTCAGCTTGTAACCCTTCTGGATAACGTCCAAAACCTTGCCCTTCTTGTCCTCTTCGGGCGCGGGAATCATGGTGAGGGCTTCATGCTCGTCAGTGTTGAACTCGGCATTCATCGCCTCGATTTCCTCCAAGCCTTTCTTCTTCAAAGTGTCTTTCAACTTGTTGTAAATCAATGTAACGCCTTGAATGTCTGATTCGTTGCCGTTCTTTTCCATGTTTTGCAGGGCGCGTTCGAAGTCGTCAAGCACGGGCAAGATGTCTTTGATGACATTCTCCGATGCCGTGACGGTCAAGTCGAGTTTTTCTTTGGCGGTACGCTTGCGGAAATTGTCGAACTCCGAGAACAGGCGCAAGTATTTGTCGTTCAATTCAGCGAATTTGGCCTTTTCTTCTTCCAAGGCTTTCTCCTGCGCATGACGAATCTTGAACCGCTTTGACTTTTTGTCCGAACCCGTGTCATGGGATTCTGTCTTGCTTTCGGGCTTTTCGTCTTGTTTGGGTTGTTCCTCAACGGTTTCTTGGTTGTTTTCCAAATCAGGATTGACGGTGTCTTTCAAGACATCGTCCTGATTGTTAACGTTTTCGTTTTCTTTCATGATATGTATGTTTTTACTTTTTTTTCATTTTGCCGCCTGGTTCATCAAATCCTTTGCCAAAGCATGGATTTTGACAAAATGGCAGGGGAGTATGGCTATCTTGCCATTATTCCAAAAACAGTTGTCTTGTCTCGTTCTTTTTGAAGAACATGATGCTATAAATGGGCAAATAAGTGATGCCTTTCTTGATGTAGATTTCCCTGTCGTTATTCAGGACGAATGCTTGTTGAATATGATATTCCTTGACATCGAAGATGTTAGAAAGTGCGCTATGGACGTAATAGTCCTTTCCCGACTTCACTTCGATGGGCATTACCGAAAGATGCTCGGTGTCGTCGATGAGAAAATCGACCTCGCCCTTTTTCTTGTTGTCGTAATAGCATAGCTTGAAACCGTGTGCAGCCAATTCTTGCGCCACTACGGTTTCATAGACGGAGCCGAGGTTCACGCTGCGCAGGTCGTTCATAATGGGTTGTATTTGCACTTCGTACAGGATGCCGGTAAAGATTCCGACATCGTTGAGGTATAGTTTGAGCAAGTTTTTTCCGCTGTTTTCGATGATAGGGTAGGAGGGTTGGCTGATGGCCTGAACTTGTAGCGCGATTCCGGCATGGATGAGATATTCGAACTCGTCTGCATAATCACTCATTCTGGCTTCTTTTTTCTGTTCAATCTTTGTCGCCACCACCCTTTTCTTCTTGTTTTCTAGATTGGAGGGAACCATTTCAAAAACACGCTGGATTTTCAGTTTTCTTTGGCTTTCTTGCTCGTAACGGGCGGCATCGAGGCGATATAGATGATGGATTTCACGCTGGATGTCGCGCACCTCGACGATGTTCTTTCGTGCCACGAAGCTGTTGACGGCATCGGGCAGGCCGCCCACAAGCAGGTATTTCTTGAATAGGTCCATCATTTTGTTGTGCAAGGCTTCGGACAGGCTCTCGCGTTGTCTTATCTTGGATTCCATGATGCCTATGGCTTCCTCTCCCACGCCATTGGCCCAAAGAAACTCCTCGAAATCAAGTGGATACATGTTTTTGATGGTGATGCTTCCAACGGGAACGGTTGGGGTTTCCTTGAGCGTTATGCCCAGTTGTGAACCGCTGGCGATGTAGGTGAAGCGGTCATCTTGCTTCAGGAATTTGACCATGCTGAGCAGATGGTCGTAGGCTTGTATCTCGTCAATGAAAACGAGGGTGTTGTGCTTGTCTTTCAGTTGGTTGCCGGCCACGGTGCTCAAATTGAGGTAAAAATCCTCCAAAGTCTTGGCATTGGCGAAAATCCTAGGGCCGTAACTGTCTTCAGCCATGTTGATTTCCACGAAATTGGAGAACAATTGTTTCCCGACATGCCGGATGATGTATGACTTGCCCACTTGCCGCGCTCCGGCCACGATGAGCATCTTGTTAGAATCGGATTTTAGATAATCTTCTAAATAACTCTGTATCTTTCTTTTAAGCATGGCAAATTACAGTTTTCCTATAAATTTCATGCTGCAAAAATACAGTTTTCCTATAAATTTTGACCATAAAAAATACAGTTTTCCTATAAAAATGCCATTTTGGACTTGTGAAGATCTAAAGGAAACGAATTACAAACGCTCAATCTCCGCCCCCAAAGCGTTCAATCGTTTGTCAATGTATTGATAGCCTCTCTCAATTTGGTCGCTGTTGTCGATGATGCTGGTGCCGTCGGCGGAGAGGGCGGCGATGAGCAGGGCGACGCCGGCGCGGATGTCGGGCGAGGCCATGCGGATGCCGCGAAGATTGTGGGAATGGTCGAGGCCGATGACGTTGGCACGGTGGGGGTCGCAGAGAATGATTTGTGCGCCCATGTCGATGAGCTTGTCGACAAAGAAAAGACGGCTTTCGAACATCTTTTGGTGGATGAGCACGGTGCCTTTAGCTTGCGTGGCCACCACGAGCACGATACTGATAAGGTCGGGTGTGAAGCCGGGCCAAGGCGCGTCGGCGACGGTGAGGATGCTGCCGTCCATGAAAGTCTGCACTTCGTAATGGTCTTGCGCGGGGATGAAAATGTCGTCGCCACGGTATTCCATTTGGATGCCGAGCTTGCGGAAAATGTCTGGAATGATGCCGAGTTGTTGGATGCCAGCGTTCTTGATGGTAATCTCGCTGCCCGTCATGGCGGCCATGCCGATGAAGCTGCCTACTTCAATCATGTCGGCTAAAAGGGTGTGTTCGGTGCCGTGTAAACGAGTTACTCCGTTGATGGTCAATAAATTGGAGCCAACGCCTTTGATGTCGGCACCCATGTTGTTGAGCATGGTGCAAAGCTGCACGAGATAAGGTTCGCAGGCAGCGTTGAAGATAGTGGTGGTGCCTTGGGCCATCACGGCGGCCATAACGATATTGGCTGTTCCAGTGACTGAGGCCTCGTCGAGGAGCATGTAGCAGCCTTTCAGTCCACCACGTTGCACCTCAACTTGATAGGAATTGAAATCGAAGATGGCACCAAGTTTCTGGAGACCAATCACATGGGTGTCCAATCTGCGCCGACCGATTTTGTCGCCACCAGGTTTGGGCATATAGGCCTTGCCGAAACGAGCCAGCATCGGGCCGGTCATCATCACGCTACCGCGCAGTTTCGAGGCGGTGTTTTGGTAGGCAGTCAGGTGGAAATAGTTGAAATTGACGGATTTGGCTTGCAGGATGATGTCGTGTCTTGTGGGTCGCTCCACGGTTACGCCCATGCCTTCCAAAAGGGTAATCAGGTTGTTGATGTCGAGGATGTCGGGCAGGTTGTGGATGGTGACTTTTTCCTCGGTCAGCAGGCAGGCACAAAGGATCTGCATGGCCTCGTTTTTCGCGCCTTGCGGGATGATTTCGCCTTGCAGCTGGTTGCCGCCTTTTATCTTCAGTGATGCCATGATGCTTTTCTATGACTTGTGTCAGTTTGGAGTTTACAACAATCCTAATTCCTGCATCCGTTTTTTGTAGGCTGGATTGTTGGGGTTATTCATGTTGGCCTTCAGGTTTGGCACTTTCTTTTTCTTTTTCTTGCCTTGTTGTGGCTGTGGCTGCGGTTGCTTCGGTAGGTTCTTGTTTGGATTGAGGCTCATCTTGGACTCCTCGTTGACGACGAGCCGTCCACCAGAGAGGTTTTTCAGGTCATCGATGATGACTTGGTCGTTGACGACGTTTTTGTTCCATTCCAAGTAGTTACGCTTCATCTGTGCGGCCAGTGAAGAGGCGAGGGCTTGCCTCAGTTCTTCGTTTTCTTCCTGTGAGGCAGCCTCAATCATCTTGATCAGATAGTGGCCATAGTGGCCGTACTTAATCCTATGATTTTGATAATCAAGGTGCTGTGGCTTTTTTTTGGTTTCGACGACGGGCGGTTCGTAGGGACTGTCCACATCGAGTTTAAAGTCGGTGATGATATAGAGCAGGTCCCAAAGCTTATGCTGCAAATCGCCTGAGTTTTTCACCTGGGGTGTCATCTGCACCATAATGCTGACAATGTATTTTGCCGCTTCGGTACGCGCATTACGGTCTTCAATCTCAGGCAGTTTCTTAATCATTTCCTGGATGTTGCGACCGTATTCGGAAATGATGACAGGCTCTTTTTCGGTATTGTAGGTTAATCCAATTCTATCCATGGTGGTTTGATTTGGCGGCAAAGGTACATATTTTTCGGATAAGGGCGCAAAAAAAGCGGGTGACTTCATTATTTAGTCACCCGCTTCTTGGCTTATGATCGGTCTCGTCTGAATGCGTTTTTATTCAATCACAATCTTCTGCACCATAACTATTTCTCCATTGATGAGACGCAGCATATACACGCCAGCGGGCTGGTTGATGGCCTTGCTGACGCTGCCGGCGATTTGCTCGCTGCTGAGGATGCGACCGTTCACGTCGATGATCTGCAAGGTGGCACGGCCTTCGTTGCTGATGATCCAGTTGCCGTTGCTGTAGAAAGCAAAGGTCCCTGAGCCTGTCGAAGGGCCGACCGCGAACATCAACTTGAATCGGCTCTCATAGTCCGTTGTTCGGGCATCGAAGCTGTAACTCGGCGTTTGGAGCAGGTCAATGTCGGCACCAGTCAGGTTGTCAATGCGCTGATGACGCCGCTTATGCCCGTGTTCCTCTTCAGCAGCGGATGGCTGTTGGCGGGCTTCGCCTTGTTCATGTTCCTTTGCATCTATTACATCTGGTTCTGCTTTGTGCGTTATGTCCTTACCGGCGCGTCGAGCTGCATGAGCGAAGCCGACAGAGTGCCGAAGAGGAGACAAGGGAGGAAGGAGCTGACGACGCCATCCCTGCCTCCACGGTGACTGACGAGGCCATGCAACGGGCCAGCCACGCCGTCGAGTGTTGGATTGCTTCAGGTGCCTACCTGCGCAGCGGCATCACCAAGCCCATGGCGGCACAGGAGATGAAGCTGCCCGCCTATCTGCTGTCGGCCTGGATCAAGGCCCAAGGCTATGCGTCTTATTCCCGTTGGATCACCACCCTGCGCGTGGAGGAGGCCAAACGCACCCTTCAGGCGCATCCCGACTGGTCGAACGAGGCCGTCGCCGACCATTGTGTTATCAGCCGTTCGCATTTCCAGCGTGTCTTTAAGCAAGAAACCGGCCTTTCGCCTGCGGATTTTGTAGCAGGAAAGAATTCAAATAAAAGGTGAAAAAAAGTCTCCTTTCGGTTGTTGAATCAAAGTTTTCTGTATTTTTGCAAATGTCAAAAAGTGCCGCTAAAGGTGGTATATACACCATTTAAAAAGGTGGTACATATAATATACTTAACAGAATCATGTTAGTAAAGGTGGTATATACCCCACCAAAAAAGGTGGTACGATTATGAAAATAGATGAAATATACAATGCATGGAAAGCACTCTTTCCGCTTTCGAAAGAACATACAGAGTTGCTGCGCACCAAGTTCACGACAGAGTATAACTACAACAGCAACCATATAGAAGGCAATACGCTGACATACGGGCAGACCGAGTTGCTCCTATTGTTCGGCAAAGTGAGCGGCGAAGGTGATTTGAAGGACTTCGTGGACATGAAGGCCAGCCAAGTAACTGTTGAGATGGTAAAGGGGTCTGTAAAAGACAAAAGTGTGCCATTGACCCAGAATTTCATTCGTCAACTGCACAAGGTTCTATTACGTGAGGACTACACCGTTTACCGTGACTTGCCAGGAGGTGGAACGCCCAGCTATACCGTCCATGCAGGACAATACAAGACACGCCCTAACAGCGTCATCACACGTTATGGCGACCGCTTTGAGTATGCCTCACCCGAAGAAACGCCCTCGCTGATGAGCGACCTTGTGGACTGGTATAACGCTGCTGAACAGGAGGGTGAACTTTCTCCTGTGGAATTAGCGGCACTGTTTCATTACCGCTATATCCGTATACATCCTTTCGAGGACGGTAACGGCCGTATTGCCCGCCTGATGGTAAACTACATACTGGCTCGCCATGGTTGGCCAATGATTGTCATCCGCAACCGAAAGAAAGCGGAATACCTCGAAGCTTTACACCGTTCGGACCAAAAAATCGGCAAAGTCCCTTCTGAAGGAGCCAATGCACCTATAGGAAAGATAACCTCGTTTCTCGCATTTTTCCGCAAAACGGTGTGCGAAGAAATGCAGTGCGAGATAGACATTGTCAAGAACTCCGAAAGAGACACTTGGTGGTATGACGGACAAAGAATCATTTTCAGAAGCGAAAACGGAGAACGTCTACTCGGTCTAATGAGAGACAAACCTTTTGTTACTTATTCCGAGATGGCGGAGCACTTGTCAGTGAATCGGTCGGCAGTGCAAAAACAGGTTGAAGGATTCAGAAAGAAGGGTTATGTGGACAGACGCGACGATGGCAGTTGGCATGTCCTGGCTTTAAATTCAAGGGTATAATCAATTCATCTCACCACAATCTTCTGCACCATAACCTTCTCTCCATTGATGAGACGCAGCATATACACGCCCGCAGGGAAGTTGGCAGTTGACAGTTGGCAGTTGGGAGTTGACAGTTCCTTTGCGTAGCGTTGGCGACCAAGAACATCAATCACCTGCAACGTGCCTTCGCCATTGACGATGATGTTGCCGTTGCTGACAAAAGCAAAGGTCCCTGAGCCTGTCGAAGGGCCGTCTTCGCCGTTGGCGCTGAAGACCAGCTTGAAGCGACTTTCATAGTCCGTCGTCTTGGCGGTGAAGGTGTACGATGGTACGAGGGATTGCGGGTCTTCGCCCGCAATGAGGGTTTCTGGGTGGAGTAAGTCGATGTCGGCACCAGTGAGATTGTCAATCAGATGCAGATAACCCAATTCCACGCCCTCGGGGTTGACCGTGAGGGTGTAGGTGCCGTTTTCCGAGGCCTTGAAATTCAGGGGCATTTCGCCTGTGGTTTCGGCGTTGATGATGGCGTATTCCTCACCGTCCTGCGGGATGTAGATGTTGGCGCTTTGTTCACCGAAATAGAACTTGCCGAGCTGTTCGCCTTCGCTGAAGGTGATGATGGCGTTGTCCAAAGTGGTCGAAGCGCCACGGGTGTTGGCCTGGGTTAGCGCGATGTTCAGACTACCTTTGTTGCCGCCCGTGCTTTGCTGCGAGGGCGCGTCTTTGCTGAAGGCCACCGTTCCCGATGCGTCGGCATCGACCAAGATACCTGTGCAGGGGGCGATAGCGGTTGTGTTGTACGATGAAACCGCCTCGATGCCCGTCTTGCCTTCGTTCATCTTGTAGAACGGGCAGCTGGCGTAAACGTTGTAGACGAAGGGGTTGCCGATGAGGTTCCAGCCTTCGCTGACGCTCACGGTTTCACTTGCCGCATAGGGTTTGAGGGTTCCCGTGAAGCCGAGAGTGGTCTGCACGCTGTTGGCATAGAGGTAGCCCGTCCCGTTTTCAAGGGCGGTGAAATCGGGATGGCTCGTCGTGTTCTTGAAGTTCTCCCATTTTCCGCTTGTCGGGTTGAGGCGATACAGGTCGTAGGTGTTTGTAATCATGCTTCCTGCAGGAGTGTAGTCACCTGTGATGGGCGAGGCGATGAAATGCCAGCCGTCGGTATTGCCCTGCCCCGTGTAGCCATCTCCTGTATGATAAGCGCTGATGCTCTTCTGCACTGTGGCCACCACGCCTGGGTTGCTGTGGATGAGTTGTCCGCCTTCGGCGATGGTGAGGGCCTTGCCTTCATCAACTATGATACATTTCGCATTGGCGGTATAGCCGTTGGGGATGGTGGCATTGGCCGCGATGAGCACACTGCTGTCTGCTGCGGGCACCGCATTGTGGCTCCAGTTAGCAGCCACGTTCCAGTTTCCATCGGTTGTGAATGTGTTTATATCTTGTACAATCCATTTGTTTGGGATGCCGCTAGTAGTTCTGGGCCAAGTTGTCATTTCCGAGGCTTTCACGAAGGTGCATTTATTGGTATTGGGCGCGCTTGAAAGCCAGTTTGTCAAGCAATCGGATGCGGAAATATCGGTGGCAAGGCAAACCACATATTTCAACGTGCTACAACCAGAGAACATTTGTCGGTAGCAACTATTCACCAAAGTCGTGGCGGGAAGCGCAGGTGCTGTGGTCAAATTTTTGCAACCATAAAACATTCTATTATAACAGGATTCCGCCAAAGTCGTGGCGGGAAGCGCAGGTGCAACCGTCAGACTCTCGCATCCATAGAACATACTACGATAGCACATGTTTGCTAATGTTGTAGCTGGCAAGGAGGGTGCTGTGGTCAAATTCTTGCAATTACTGAACATGCCGTAGTAACAACTATTATATAGTTCGGTTGCGGGAAGTTCGGGTGCAACCGTCAGACTATCGCATGTAGAGAACATATAGCGATAACAGTCGCTTGCTAATGCTGTAGCAGGCAAGATGGGTGCTGTTGCAAGGCTGGTGCAAACTGAAAACATGCTATTATAACACCCCGCAGCCAAAGTGGTGGCCGGCAGTGCTGGTGCCCTCGTAATCCCCTGACAATACATAAACATACTATTATAGCAATTATCGGTCAATGTGGTGGCAGGCAGCACAATATCCAATGATGGATGGTTCAAGATAGTGGTGTTGGGTTCGCCGGTGTAGAAAAGTTGAAAAAAGGCATACGGCTCGGTCAGGATGGTGTTCGTGGCAAAGTTGTCCTGGTCAATCAGGCTCATTATGTTGCCATAGACATAGCATTTGTTGGAGCATGCGAAATGGAAGCCTGCATTATTGGTTTCATCATAGCAAGTCCCATTGTTTCCACGGAAACGGATGACATCGTTGGCAGAGAGAGAAATGGGGGTGTTCCATGAAACATTTGTCCATTCACCTTCGTTTAAACTGTATTGGATGAGGTTGAGGTTCGCCCCTTCATCCAAGTTCACCGTGATTGTTCCTGCCTTCACCGCTTTGAACGTCAGAGGATCCATAATTGGATCGTAGTAAACAACCGTCCAGCCGTCGGGGATGCCGCTGTCACCCGTCGTCCAATCCTCCATTCCGAGAACCTTGACAAAGGTGCCAGTGACGGCCACATCGCGGAGCCAATTGTATGTGCACCGGTTTGCCGAAATATCCGTAGCGAGGCATTTCACGTAGTTCAGATTGGTGCAACCAGCGAACATATAACGATAACACTCATTGACTAATGTTGAAGCGGGCAATTCGGGAGCCGCGGTCAGAGCGGTGCAGCCGGAAAACATTTCTTTATAACAAGCATAAGCCAATGAAGTGGCTGGCAATGCTGGTGGCGTAGTTAATGCTGTGCAGCCGGAAAACATCTGGTTGTAACAATAATAAGCCAATGAAGTGGCAGGCAATGCTGGTGGCGTAGTTAATGCTGTGCAGCCGGAAAACATCTGGTTGTAAC
>CAMZEK010000062.1 GCA_947305795.1 uncultured Bacteroidales bacterium
CTCACGGTGCTGGGTGCAGCCTATGCCTTCAGCAAGAAGAACAAGGACTGATTCCACACACACGGAAGGAGTCGCGACAAGACGCGTCTCTCTTCAAACACGAAAAGGCCAACCCGAGAGGGGAGGCCTTTTTTTTATAATTTCAAGTGTTGTAAACCTTTTTTTCTAATTTTGCAGTGTCAAAAACTATAATCAGCTGAACGAGAAACGTAAAAAAGAAAAACAACGATAAATCCTTACCCCAACCCCGGAAATCTTGAATCTTGAATTTTGAATCTTGAATTTAAAATCTTTGAGTACTTAATTAATATCATTGTCAACTTAAATTCAAACCACCATGATTAAAAAGTCGTTACTTTTAACGCTACTCTTGGCCGTATTTGTGCCATGGGCAGCAAACGCACAGCAGACTGTGACAATTGGAGAGGGGACATCCCAACAGCCCACTCTTCCAGTTCATATGGTGTACAGCTATTCCTTGTCTCAGCAAATCTTTACGGCTGATGAAATCGGGGTGGCTGGAGACATCACTTCCATCGCATTCGATTACGCTTACACTGATTCAATCACCATGGAGGACATCAAGGTGTATATGATGCAAGTGGATAAGAGCGTTTTCGAAAGCAACACCGACATGGTGCCTCTCACCGATGCCACCAAAGTGTTTGAAGGCACCTTCTCGGCCAACGGAGCAGGTTGGGTGACTCTTCAGCTCAACACCTCCTTCCCCTATGATGGCGAGAGCAACCTTCTTGTTTGTTGCTTTGACCCCAATAGCAGCAAGCCAGGCTCAAGCTATAAATTTTACACCACTTCTACAACAGGGTACACGTCCATCATCTATTTCGATAACAACCGTATCCCCGACACGACCAATGTAAGTACGCCTACCGGATCTAAGGCTTATTACAAGTACCGCAACAACATCCAGCTTGTGATTGCTTCCAACAACTGCCAAAAACCCTCTACCCTTGAGGTCAATGGTTCTACCCTAAGTTGGACGGAGGGCAGCGGCAGCTACAACGTGGAATACAGGAAGGCCTCTGAAACGAACTGGACAAGAGCCTATACCAACTTGGCAGCCACTACCTGCACACTGACGCTTGACCCCAACACTGACTATGAAGCCAGAGTGCAGAGCGCGTGTTCGGGTGATGAAACCAGTGGATGGAGAACTATAAGCTTCACCACACCTTGCGGCATCGTCACGGTTGACGCCACCCACTCATGGAGCGAAGGCTTCGAGAGCTACAATGACGGCACTTCCACAAGCAGTGGTGCCGCGGTGACCGACATCAGATGCTGGGAGCGTGTACAGATTAACAGCACTACAAACAGCCCGTTTGTGTACCGCAATTATGAATACTCAGCCAGCACGGGATTGGCTTCACTCGAACTGAAGACCAATAACAACACCACTGTCATGGTGGCACTGCCCGAGTTCAGCGAAGCGATTGAAAACCTCAACGTGGCTTTCAACTACAATTGCACCAGCACATCATACATCTACACGGCTGAATTGGGCTACATCTCCGATGTCGCCAATGCCTCCACCTTTGTCAAGCTGTTCGACATTCCAACCCCTGTAACTCGTTCCACTGGACATTCATCCTACTCACAAGACCTGTATGAAGCAACGCCAGCAGCCAATGCCCCAGAGGGTAGCCGCGTAGCCATCAAATTCGGCACTACGACAACTAGCACGCCTTCCTGGAACCTCGACGACTTCGTGGTGAGCTATGTGTCGCCTTGCCGCAAGCCTTCTGGTTTGACTATTGTGGCCAACAGCATCACCACTCACAGTGCCACGCTCACTTGGGATGCAGAGGCGGGTGCCACGTTCCAATGGACTATTGATGGAACATGGAACGAAACTCAAAACAACACCGTTGAATTGACTGGTTTAACTTCTGAGCATAACTATACCTTCACCCTGCGCAAAAAGTGCAGCAACACTGAATTCAGCAATGCAGTCTCTGTAAACTTCACCACCCCCATTGCCTGCCCCGCTCCCACCAACCTCACCGTGAGCAACATCACTGGCCATACTGCCACGGCAAGCTGGAATGGCTCAAGCGACGGCTACAATGTGTATCTGGGCTCCTTAGACCCCAATGGCAACGTGCTCAACGTCAATTTCACCAATGGCATTCCCAGCAACTGGACCAATAGCACCCCTTATCCCTGGATCGTTACCGATGGCTATATCAAGAGTAGTAATGCTGGCGTTGCCAGCAGTACCTCTTCCATTTCGGTCACTGTGACTTTCCCGGCCAACGGCACCGTCGAATTTGACGCCGATTGTATGGGTGAAGGCACAGGCACCTATTTTGACCACTGCGACTTCACCATCGATGGAACGAGACTACTCTATGTTGGTGCCAACAATCCAGGTTGGCAACACCACACTTTCGATGTCACTGCCGGCCAACACACCTTCACTTGGTCATACACCAAAGACAGTTCGGTGAATCCTACGGGCGACTATTTCGCCATTGACAATGTCGTGATGATTGCGGCCAGCATCGTTTGGAGCAATCCTGTTTATGTAGAAAACACCGAATACACCTTCAACGGACTCGCGGCCGAATCCAGATACTTCGTTAAGGTGGAGAGCAACTGTGGTAACGGTGGCGTAAGCACAGAGGCTGGTCCCGTTGCCTTCGACACCGATGTGGCTTGCACGCCTCCCACCAATCTGTACACCACAGACGTCACTGCACGCGAGGCTATGCTGCATTGGGATGGCAATGCCGAGAGCTACAATGTGAGCTACTACAAGACCTTCTTCTTCGATAGTTTTGAAGAAGACCTCAGCCAATGGACCATTTACCATGAAGGCGATCCCGGATCGTGGGAGTGGGCTATTGAAAACCCGCACGACAATAGTGCTGACTTGAACGCCCACAGTGGTTATTATGCTGCTGTAGCCTATAGCGATTTTGATGTTCATGCCGACAGCTGGCTCATCACGCCTCAGATTCAGATACCCACCCAAGCCACGCTGAAGTTCTGGATTATGCGTTCCACATACGATGATGCCCAAGATGAGTACGAAGTGCGCCTCTCCACCACAGGCAACGCCATCTCAGACTTTACCACCGTTCTGAAGGAAAAGGCTGCCGCCAACCCGTACTGGACAGAGGTCTCCATCGACCTGAGCCAATACGACGGACAGCAATGCTACATCGCCATCCGCCATGACTACACTGGTGGTTTCTTCCTTATGGTTGACGACTTCAGCATCTTCGGATGGTCGGAAGACATTGTCACCACCGTAAACAGCCTTCTCATCGAAGACTTGCTGCCCGAGAGCGAATACCAATGGCATGTGCAAGCCAATTGCGGTGCAGAAGACGGCCTGAGCCAATGGTCGGACATCAACATCTTCACCACGTTCACAACCTGCCCGGTGCCGGATGGCTTGAACGCTTCCAACGAAACCGCCCATGGCGCCACCCTCGACTGGACGGGCTTGAGCGACTCCTACCAAGTCATGGTAGGTGAGTTGTTGGTAAGCCCCATCTCCCACAATTTCGAAGACCACACGATTCCTTCCACTTGGACCAATAACAGTACCTATCCTTGGATTGTTGTATCGGGAGGCCAAAATGGCAGCTACTGCATCCAGAGTGGCAATGCGGGTCAGGCCAGCACCACTTCCAGTATTTCTTTCACCATGACCTTGCCCAGCGACGGCACTATCGATTTTGATGCCCAATGTAGGGGCGAAGGTACTAGTTATGATGTTTGTAAATTCCTTATTGACAACACCACTAAGTTTACGAAAGGCGAAAACGGCGAACAATGGGATCACTACTCCTACGAAGTCACTGCCGGTGAACACACCTTCACTTGGTCTTACACCAAAGATGCCTCTGTGAATAATCCGGGCGACTACTTTGCCGTGGACAACATCGTTATTGGTAGTAGCGAAATCGCATCATGGACCAATTATACCATCACGGAAATGCCCTTCATCCTCGACGATGCGCAGCACATCCACCCAGAAACCAGCTATACAGTGCAAGTAAAAGGCTTCTGCGATGACGAAGAGACCGATTTTTGCGAGCCCATCATCTTCACCACCACCGTTACCTGCATGCCCATTGATAGCTTGAGTTTCACCAACCTCACCGCCAACTCAGTCAATCTGAACTGGGTGCTGTTGGACGAAACCCAGACCGCTTGGCAGATTTGCCTTAACGGTGACGAGAGCAACCTCATCACTGCCGACACCAACGAAGACTTCCTCTTGGGAGGCCTTGAACCCGAAACGGAGTACACGGTGAAAGTGCGTGCCTTCTGCGACGAAAACGACCAAAGCAGATGGAGCGACATGGTGACCTTCACCACACCCATTTCTTGCTATCCTGTCAACTCGTTGAGCTACGACAACCTGACCGCCTTCTCGGTCAACCTTAGCTGGGTTTTGGTAGACGAAACCCAAACCGCTTGGCAGATTTGCCTCAACGAAAATGAGACCAACCTCGTCGATGCCAACACCAACGAAGGCTTCCTCTTGGATAACCTTACGCCTAATGTGGAATACACAGTGAAAGTGCGTGCCTACTGCGGTCAAAATGACTACAGTAGATGGAGCAACACGGTGACCTTCACCACACCTGAAGTCTGCCCCACTCCTAAAAACTTAGCCGCCGCCAACATCACTGCCGTCTCCGCCGACCTCAGCTGGATGGGCAGAGAGGATGTGGAAAGCTACACGGTGAGATACAGAACGGCTGAAGGCTTGGTTATCCACTTCAAAGAAGACTTCAGCGACAACATCGACAGCTGGACCATGGTGGATTGTGTGACAGGAACTGGCCTCAGATTTGGTGCCTTCGCTTTCTACCGTGCCACCGATACAAACCCTCACCAATACTTGATTTCACCTGAGGTCACAAGCCATATTACGGGCAATAGTGTTCTCGAGTTCAAATATCGTGCTTTTTCCTCAAGTTATGCAGAAACCTTCATGGTTGGCGTTTCAACCACCAACGATGAGATTGGTTCCTTCAGTTGGAGCGAGCCTATCACAGTTAGCACCGACGCGTATCAAACCTATCATGCCAACCTGCCAGCCGGCACCAAGTACATTGCCATCCAATGCACTTCGTATCGTGCATACTATCTGTATATCGACGATATCACCATTGGAAATGAAGCTATCCCAGGACAATGGATGACAGAAACCTCCGTTGAAACCGAGGCTCAACTCATCAACCTCAATGGAGGCACGCCGTATGAAGTCCAGGTGAGGAGCGACTGTAATCCTGATGGCTGGAGTGACATGATCACCTTCGAAACGGAGCTTGATGGCACCAAGGTGTTTGTCGAGGAAGGCGACTGGAACGAAGCCGACCACTGGATACCTGAAGGTGTACCTGGGATTGACAACAGAGTCATCATTCGCGCCGATGTCACCATCCCGAGCGGCTGCGTGGCCGAAGCCAACCGCATCCTCTTTGAGGGCACAACCCTTACCATCGCCGACGGCGGCCAACTCATCGCGAACAACGCCGTTGAGGTGACTGCACAGAAGGCAATTCAGAAGTACAATGTCGCACAAACAACTGATGAAACCTTGACTGACGGCTGGTATTTCATCGCTTCACCCATCACGGAGGCCTATACACCCGAAGGCAGCATGACAAGCAACACTTACGACCTTTACTGGCTCAACCAAACCACTTGGGAGAACTTCAAGGGCGGAGCACATCCCAACTTCACCACATTGGCCAACGGCCAAGGCTACCTTTATGCCAACAGTGGGAATGTCACACTCAGTTTTAACGGCACCACCAAGCCTTACAGCACCCAAAGCAACACGGTACCCGTATCGGAAGGCTGGAATCTTGTGGGCAACCCCTACACGTTTGAGACCTACGTCAACCAAAGTTATTTCAAGATGAACGATGCTGGAAAGGCGATAGAAGCGGTCGATAACAACGCTGCCATTGCGCCCTGCACGGGCATCATCGTGCAAGCGACGGGAGCAGGCACCGTGGCCTTCACCAAGGAAGCCCAGCAACAGGCTGCCAATTCTGGCAACATCCAAATCGCCTTGGCCCAAGCCACCAACACCCGAGGCGCAGCGACGGTCATCGACAACGCCATAGTGAGCTTCAACGAAGGCTCCACGCTGCCCAAGTTCCGCTTCGGCGACCATGCCGAGATTTACATCCCGCAGGGCAGCGAAGACTATGCCATTGCCTTCAGCGAAGCCCACGGTGAAATGCCGCTGAACTTCAAGGCCACGAGGAACGGCACCTACACCATCACGGTCAACACCGAGAACGTGGAGATGGGCTACATGCACTTGATCGACAACATGACAGGCGCCGACGTCGACCTGCTGGCCATCCCGAGCTACACGTTCGAGGCCAACACCACTGACTACGAGAGCCGCTTCCGCCTGGTGTTCTCTGCCGAGACTGAGAACGCGAGCTTCGTCTACTTCAACGGCAGCGAGTGGGTCGTCAACGGCAAGGGCACCATGCAGCTCGTCGACATGACGGGTCGTGTGCTCAGCAGCGAGAACGTGAACGGCGTAGCCACCGTCAACACCAACGGCCTGAGCGCTGGCGTGTACGTGATGCGCCTGGTGAACGGCAACGACGTGAAGACGCAAAAGATCGTGGTGAGATAAACCAGCTATTTTTCACAAGGTGACGCGACGTGTCGCGTCTCTCTACAAAGCAAAACAGCCGACATTTCTGCCGGCTGTTTTGCTTTTGTGCTGGTGGAGGCTTCAGATGACGCCACGTTCAAGCAGCGTAACGATGGTCTCGATTTCGTCGTCCTCGGGGTTGTTGTGCGGGTCGTATTCCGACTTCAGGTTGTAGCCCCACAGCCGCGCGAAGCCTTGGTAGAAGAAGGCACGCACCTTGCCGCGTAGCTCTTGCACCACTTGGTAGCTCGTGTTGCCCGTCTCGCGGTCGATGAGGCGGATGAGGATGGCACCTTGGGTAAAGGTGAGATTCTCAATCTCCTTGGTGTATTGCTCTGTGATTTCTTTCTCGGTCTTTTTCATCAGGCGGTGGCGTTCAACCTCGCTCGTGACACCCTCGAGGAGCGAGTCGCATTCCTGTAGCTTCAATCCGGCCAACTTGGCGTAGGGATACACCTTGCGCACGTTGTTGGCCAAGCGGCGCCCTTGGCGCGTATCGGTGATTTGGAAGTAACGTTGCAACAGGTCGATGTCGACTTCGGGAAGGTAGACGATAAGTGTGGTGTCGCCGTTCTCTTCGATGCGGCCATAGACCACTGTGCCTGTGATGGGCTCGGCAGCATTGGAGAAGTCGACGACCGACGACTTAGGCGCTTCCTTTGTGATGCTGACAACTTTTGCTTTCGGTTTGACGCCCGTGGGTTGGGCGATGAGCTGGGCGAAGCCTGCTGAGGCTGTCAGGGCCATCAGGACGGTTAAGGCTGCTTTTTTCATGGTAGGGTCTCCTTATTCTTTAGTTCAACGCTGTTTTGATAACAACTATCGTGCCAAACTGGATTGCAACTGTAGTTGCAAATCATACCGCTAAGACCATCATGACACTTAATTGGCCAACGCTTTCAAAAACTCTGCAGCGGTCATAAAAGGCAAGTCACAAAACTCAGCGTAGTCTTTCCCATTGTTCGTCACGATGACATCGCAACCGTTGGCTTTGGCACATTGGTATTGCAAGGCATCCTCAAAGTCATTGGTGCAAAGTGCCAATCCGCTGTCAAGTTGAGCAGCATCGGTTGGAAGTACCAATACATCTTCGCGCATCTGGCGAATTAGGTCGTAGATTTCCTCTTTAGGATGATGTCTCAAGATGAATCCCATGTTGGCATACGAAAGGTAAGAAGCACAAACCTGAATGGCTCCCATTAATCCAAGGGCTAATATCTTTTCAGCTTCATCAGCTCCTTGACGGCCTAACCCAAAATCAAGAAGGATGTTCGTGTCAAGAAATACGCGCTTCATCGGTTTAAAAGGTATTGGATGTGTTCGTCTTGCAGATCGTCTTCTGTCAATTTGATGCAACCGCGCTTGCGACGCAGTTTGTCAGGAATTACCAGATTCTTCAATAACAGACTGGCCTGTTCGTCTTCCTTTTCCGCAATAGAAACCTTCTCCATTTGCTCGGAGAGTTTACCTACCAACCATTCACGGTCGCTTTGGGAAAGCATCAGCCCTTGAAGATAGCTCCAAAGATTGTTCAATGCAAATGTCGTCATGATTCTAATACGTTTGGTTTCTGTCTGCAAAACTACAATTAATTCTTGAAAATCGCTACATTTCCGGGAAAGGGATTCTGTCGGTGTTGTTTTTAATCGCCAACATGCAGCTTTTTCAAGCCAGATTTTTCCAGCTTTTTCTCGGCATAGTTGCGGTCGATGATTAGTTCTGTGGCGTTGATGTCGGAGGGCATTTCAAACATGGCATCGTTGAGGATGGCCTCCATGATGGAACGCAGTCCGCGCGCGCCCACCTTGAACTCGATGGCCTTTTCGACCACGAAATCAAGCACTTCATCCTTGATGGTCAAGGTAATGCCGTCCATCTCGAAGAGCTTTTGGAACTGTTTCACAAGGGCGTTTTTCGGCTCGATGAGGATGCGTTTCAGGGCCTCCTCGTCCAAGGGGTTGAGGTGCGTGATGATGGGCAGTCGTCCTACGATCTCGGGGATGAGACCGTATTTCTTCAAGTCGGCGGGGGAGAGGTATTGCAGCATGTTGTTTTTGTCGAGCACTTCATTGCCGCCGTTGCCGTAGCCGATGACGTTGGTGCGTTTGCGGGCCGCGATGAGGCGCTCGATGCCGTCGAAGGCACCGCCAGCAATGAAAAGGATGTCCTTGGTGTTGACGGCAATCATCTTCTGCTCGGGATGTTTGCGTCCGCCTTGCGGTGGCACGTTGACCACCGAGCCTTCCAGGAGCTTCAGCATGGCCTGTTGCACGCCCTCGCCTGACACGTCGCGGGTGATGCTGGGATTGTCGCTCTTGCGGGCAATCTTGTCGATTTCGTCGATGAAGACGATGCCACGTTCGGTGGCTTGCACGTCGTAGTCGGCGGCCTGCAGCAGCTTGACGAGGATGTTTTCCACGTCTTCGCCTACGTAGCCAGCCTCAGTCAAGACGGTGGCGTCGGCGATGGCGAAGGGCACGTTGAGCATCTTGGCGATGGTGCGGGCCAAGAGGGTCTTGCCGGTGCCGGTCTCTCCTATGAGGATGATGTTGGATTTCTCGATTTCGACCTCGTCGGCTTGCACTTTCTGGCTGATGCGCTTGTAGTGGTTGTAGACGGCCACGGCCAAAGTGCGCTTGGCGTCATCCTGCCCGATGACGTATTGGTCCAAGAAAGCCTTGATTTCGGCAGGTTTCTTCAGCAAGAAGCCTTTCGACGCGAAAACGTTTTTCTGCTCGTCGCCAAACTGCTCCCTGACGATGATATGGGCTTGCTCAGCGCAGCTGTCGCAAATCTCGGCATTGAGGCCTTGAATCATCAGCCGCACTTCCGATGCTTTCTTGCCGCAAAAGGCACAAACGCCTGACTTTTTGGCCATGGATTACGCCTTTATGTTCTTGATGAGCACTTCGTCGATCATGCCGTAGGCTTTGGCTTCCTCGGCGGTCATCCAATAGTCGCGGTCGCTGTCGGCCCACACCTTATCGTAGGTCTGGCCAGAGTGTTTGGCGATGATTTCGTACAGTTCCTTTTTCAGCTTCTGGATTTCGCGGGCCGTGATTTCAATCTCGGTGGCCTGACCTTCCACGCCGCCCATAGGTTGGTGGATCATGATGCGGGAGTGGGGCAGGGCGGAGCGTTTTCCAGCGGCGCCGGAACACATCAGCACGGCGGCCATCGAAGCGGCCATGCCAGTGCAAATGGTGGCCACGTCGGGGTTGATGAACTGCATGGTGTCGTAGATGCCCAAGCCTGCGTAGACGCTGCCGCCGGGTGAGTTGAGGTACAGGTTGATGTCGCGCTTGGCGTCGGTCGACTCAAGGAAGAGCAACTGGGCTTGGATGACGTTGGCCACGTAGTCATCGATGGCGGTGCCGAGGAAGATGATGCGGTCCATCATCAGGCGGCTGAACACGTCCATCTGGGCCACGTTGAGTTGGCGTTCCTCGATGACGGTCGGGCTGATATAGCCCTGACTATTGACTCTCGACATGTATTGTTCCAAGCTTAGGGTGTTCATCCCGAGGTGCTTGGTGGCGTATTTGAAAAATTCGTTGTTCATTTCTTTCTCTCCTCCTCCAACTTGGCCATGAAGTCCTTGTAGTTAGTGTCGGTGTAGTTGATGTTCATCTTGCCCTTCAGGAAAGCGGTCATCTTGATGTCGGCAAGCTGGTTCTTCAGTTGCTCCTTCTGCTCGCCTTCCTTCAGGTAGTTGGCGGCAATCTTGTCAAGGTTGGCCTTCATGTCGTCCTCAAGGGTGGCGTAGTCGATACCGGGGAAGATTTGCTTCAGCACAAAGTTCTTGAGTTCCTCTTCGGTGACGATGAGCCCAGGATTGGCTTGCACGATGCCGTCCTCGATGAGCTGCCAGCGCAGACCCTTCACGTAGTCCTTTTCGTAGTTCTTCTCCACGTCCTCGGTGGAAATCTTGCCTTGGCTGTTCTCCACGATCCAACGCTTCAGGAAGGCATCGGGCAGGTCGAAGTGGACGGCGGCCACCAATTCGTCGATCATCTTGTTGAAGA
>CAMZEK010000063.1 GCA_947305795.1 uncultured Bacteroidales bacterium
TGGAGGCTTCGGAACAAAAGAGATTGACGATTAAGAGCGAGTTTGGAACATTTGAATACTAATCATCAACGAAACCCTAAATCATTTCTGAATATGAAAAAGTTGCTTTATCTCATTTGTATCGCCTGCACTTTGGCTTTATATTCCTGCGGCACGACAAAAGCCTATGTCGGTGCCAGACAAGAAAAGGCCTCACTGGCAACTATCAATCAAGGCAATAACAAGCTGACCATCAAAAACAGAAAGACCAAAGAAAGTGCATTGCTCATTCAAGTGGATTCCATTTCTGTCGGTGACTATTTCAAAGGATACCCCAAGCATTGCGACATTCTACCAGGAACACATACTGTTGAAATTAGGCATTTCCAACAATGGAATGACAATCAGGCAGGTGCAGCAGCCGTAGGTGGTGTTCTGGGAGGTGCCATTGGTGGAGTTATTGCAGGTAGCATCGCAGAATCGAACAGTCCACACAAGCATTATTTAATCACTTTTGATGCTGTAGCGGGCGAGACCTATAACATTATGGCGGTCACCGACCCAAAAACTATGGATGTGGATATCTATGTCACCAATGCAGCCAATGAAGAACGCGTCAAGTCCTCTTATAAGTTGAAAGAGGAAGAAAAGAAATAACCTCTTTCCACATCATGGATATCACCTCAAAACTCGAGACAATAAAGCACCGCTGGGAGGAGATGGGCGAACAACTCGCCGACCCTGCCGTGGCTTCCGACATGAAGAAGTTCGTGAAGCTCAACAAGGACTATAAGGACTTGGAGCCTATCGTCATGGCCTTCAAGGAATACAAGACCTTGAAAGCCAACGTGGAAGAAGCCAAGGAAATTCTAGCTACGGAGAAAGATGAGGAGATGCGCAAGATGGCCCAAGAGGAGTTGGACACCGCCCAAACACGCATCGAGCAAATGGAGCAAGACATCCGTGTGATGATGATTCCCAAAGACCCACAAGACAGCAAAAACGCCATCATGGAAATCCGCGCGGGCACTGGTGGCGACGAGGCCTGTCTCTTTGCTGGTGACTTGTTCCGAATGTATAGCAAGTTCTGTGAAAACCGTGGCTGGAAAGTCGAAGTGACCAGCGTCAGTGAAGGCGCGAGCGGCGGCTACAAGGAAATCGACTTCACCGTAACGGGCAGCGGCTGTTATGGTGTTTTGAAATTCGAATCAGGAGTGCATCGAGTACAACGTGTGCCCAAGACCGAGACCCAAGGCCGCATCCACACCTCTGCTGCCTCGGTAGCCGTGCTGCCCGAAGCCGAGGAGTTCGATGTGGAAATCAACGAAGGCGAAATCAAATGGGACACCTTCCGCTCCAGTGGCGCCGGTGGACAGAATGTGAACAAGGTAGAATCGGGTGTGCGCCTGCGTTATATGTGGAAGAACCCCAACACGGGCGAGATGCAGGAAATCCTCATCGAGTGCACCGAGACCCGCGACCAACCCAAGAACCGTGAACGCGCCTTGGCGCGACTGCGCACGCGCATCTACGACATGGAGTACCAGAAATACATCAGCGACATCTCCGCCAAGCGCAAGACCATGGTCTCGACCGGCGACCGCTCGGCGAAAATTCGCACCTACAACTTCCCTCAAGGCCGCGTCACCGACCACCGCGTGGAAGGTCTGACCGTCTATAACCTTGCTGCTGTCATGGATGGCGACTTGGATGAGATCATCAACCGCCTGCAAATGGCGGAAAACGCTGAGAGACTGAAAGAAAATATTGAATCGTAATATTATGAATAAACACCAATTATTTGAGCAAATCAAGAAAAAGCAGTCGTTCCTCTGTGTCGGGTTGGACACCGATATCAACAAGATTCCGCAGGAATTGTTGGCCATGGACGACCCCATCTTTGAGTTTAACAAGCAGATTATCAACCAGACTGCGCCTTACGCTGTGGCCTATAAACCCAACACGGCCTTTTACGAAGTATACGGACACAAAGGCTGGCAAAGCTTGGAGCGCACCATCCAATACATCAAAATCAACCACCCTGACATCTTCATCATCGCGGATGCCAAGCGCGGCGACATCGGGAACACCTCGGCCAACTACGCCAAGGCCTTCTTCAACACCTTGAAAGCCGATGCGTTGACCGTGGCACCATACATGGGCAAGGACTCCGTGGAGCCTTTCCTCAACTTCGAAAACAAATGGGTTGTCCTTTTGGCCTTGACCTCCAACAAAGGCTCTCAGGACTTCCAGTACCTGAACGTCGGGGAGCGAATGCTGCACCAACAAGTTCTACAAACCGCCACCACTTGGTCCACTTCTGAGCAGATGATGTTTGTGGTGGGTGCGACGCATCCCGAGGAGTTAGGTGAAATCCGCAAGATGTTGCCCGACTATTTCTTCCTCGTGCCTGGCGTAGGTGCCCAAGGCGGCGACTTGCAGGCTGTGGCACACAACGGCTTGAACAATGAATGTGGCTTGCTTGTCAACTCGTCGAGGGGAATCATCTATGCCTCGAATGGTAGCGATTTTGCTGTTCGAGCGGGTGAGGAAGCAAAGAAACTACAGATGCAGATGAGCGTGTTGCTAAAGGAGAAAGGTCTACTATAAGCTCAAGAAACAGCAGAGCAAGCCCGCTCCTTAATTTGAATCCGTCCCAATAACGAAAGAAAGCCGCCTCAATTGAAGCGGCTTTCTTCGTTTCAGCAGTTTGGACGATTAACGTGCCACCGAGAAGGTACGGTTCAGCACATTACCGTCGTTGGCATAAATACGAACAACATAAAGGCCATTGCCGAGACTCTCGGTGTTGATTTGCACCATATTGCCATTCACTTCTTGCGTCATCACACGCTGGCCAACGGTGTTGTAAACTTCAATGTTAGCCATTCCCTTGCCTTCAACGTTCAGTACGTTGGCGGTCGGATTGGGATAAAGCTTCAGGCTATTTTCAAGCTCATTGACGCCCCACATCCAAGTCTGGAACGTGGTTTCTGCGCCATAATAAGTCTGACCATTGACGATGGCATAAGCCTGCACCATATAAATACTTGAATGCTCAAGGTCATCAACCATGGCAAGAATCTTATGGAACTCATTGAGGATGCCAACAACCGTCGTAGCTTCTGAGCTGGTTACCTTTCTGTAAGAGAAACCAACCTCATCGGGATAGCCCTCATAGATAAGCGTCGAGCAAAACTCAGCGTGGTTGTAATCCACATTCATGACATCCGTCTCACCCACTTCGACCTGCACCTGTGGATTTCTTACCGAAATCAAATGCGAAGCTTCAGATCCAAACTCACCGTCATTCACATCGCCAAACAGCACATTTCCTTGGCTGTCTTTCACAATATAATAACCTTGTCCATTAGTACAGCAAATACCATTGTCGCCGCTGTCATAGATAGTAAACTTCACGCACTCGTCGACAGGAACAGTAATATGCTCAATATGCAACTGCGTGGCAGTACCGCCCATCAGCATGGTGTAGGGGCCGCCCGAGCCTAAGATGGTGCCGTCAGGAGTTGTCATTTCCCAAGTAATCTGATTACCGAACTTGTCCTGCATCAGTTCAAGTTTCAATTCATCTTCTTCACCTTCAATTCCAACTTCTTGCCACTCAATGCACTCAACCGAACCTATAGCTTCCTTTTCAAAAGGCTGGCCATTGGCTTCAGTGATAGCAACATGGATAGGATAAGTACCATAAGGGACCTCAACGACGACTGGAATCTTCTCCACTAGATATTGAAGCAACTCGCCTTCCCAATTGATGGTCTGCGTCTCGCCTTCCATCTCAACCTCGATGGTCATGGAAGTCAAAACATCCGTACCGATATTTTGGATATTTACCTCGATATCTTTCATGTGCGTGCACGTGGTTCCACCCACTTGGTTGACGCCAGTGATAGAAGGATAGATAGGTTCATCGACACCTTGCACCATGTCGAGCTCGCAACCTGTCAGGATGGGACGATAGGCATTGCCTTGCTGACGTTCGGCGACCCAAGCCAAGAAGTGGATATTGTTGAGGTCGACAACGACACCATTGGGGCTTCCGATAATCTCAGGGATTTCATACTCGTAGGTTTGCGTAATCAGCGTGCCCTGCGTGGTAGGGCTGATGGGATCACCCCAAGCACTCGCAGAGATGATATCGCGAAGGATGTGCGTGTGAACATACTGGTTGCCGATCCACTGAGTAGGGTTAAATGAAGGGTTACCATAGTCGGACTGTGATCCGAGGATACTGTCTTGCAACATGGCCACAGTCAGGTAGTTTTGGTCTACAGTACTATTGCCGGTGTAGTACACTTCTACAGTGATAGCGGCCATACGCGTCTCTGGATTGATAACCACCATACCGGCGATATTACATTCTGATGCTTGATTCAGCTGGTTGTTGGCTGTGCTGCTCCATTGGCCTCTATCCTGTGCAGCTGCAGTGGAACGATTAACCACACCACAAGGATAGCCACTGATGTTAAAACCACCATGAATGGTATTACCATCTTGAGTAATCATGTTAGGATAGGAAGTCTGGGCATAACCACCAGCATGGATGTTGACAGCCCAAAGTCTACCAGGATGGGCTGCCATGAGTTCGTTAGCAATACGGTGACCGTCAGGGCAATAGCCACAACCACGACCCGTGAACTCTTCGATGATGACGTTCCTGTTTGCAGGCTCCGTCGAAACATACTGCTGGGCCTTCAACGAGAAGGTGAACGCCAGCAAAGCCATTAAGGCAAAGGTAAATTTCTTCATATTGATTAAGTTTGATATTGATGATTTTCGGCACAAAAATACATATTAATCAAAAAAATGCGCCAAAAATGACGCATTTTTTTGAAACTTTTCGAGAATACCCGAATCAAAGGCCTTCGATAACGGTAATCCAGCCGTATTCGTCAGGCTCGGTGCCGTACTGGATGCCACGGAGCTTGTTGTAAAGTTTCAGGCTCCACGGGCCGGGCTTGCCGTCGCCGAAGGTGTACGATTTGTTGTTCTCGGGGTCGTCGATGCGCGAAATGGGACTGATGACGGCAGCGGTGCCGCAAGCACCAGCCTCCTCGAAGGTGGCCAGTTCCTCTTCTGCGATGGGACGACGTTCTACCTTCATGCCAAGGCTCTCAGCGATTTGCATCAAGCTCTTGTTGGTGATGGAAGGCAGAATTGACGACGACTGAGGCGTGATGTAGGTGTTGTCCTTGATACCAAAGAAGTTAGCAGCGCCAGCCTCGTCGATATACTTCTTCTCCTTGGCGTCGAGATAGAACTCGCAGGCGTACTCACCACCGTGGCAAGCCTCAACGTGCGGACGCAACGAAGCGGCGTAGTTGCCACCCACCTTGTAGGTACCAGTACCGAGCGGGGCAGCGCGGTCGTACTTGCGCGTGATGACGTAGGGGTTGGCCATGAAACCACCCTTAAAGTAAGGACCGACTGGTGTGGCGAACACGAGGAACAGATACTCGTCAGCGGGTTTCACACCCACACGGGCACCCGTGCCAATGAGCAGCGGACGCAGATAGAGCGAAGCACCCGTTTCGTAAGGCGGGATGAAGTCGGCGTTGAGGCGCACCACCTTCTCGATAGCCTCCTGGAACTTGTCCATCGGGAACTCAGCCATCATGATGCCGCGAGCGGAGCTTTGTAAACGCTTGCAGTTCTCGTCCATGCGGAAGACGCGCACCTTGCCGTCCTTGCCACGGAAAGCCTTCAGGCCTTCGAAAGCCTCCTGACCATAGTGCAGGCAGGTGGCGGCCATGTGGATGTTAATTGAAGTGTCGGAGCTGATTTCAAGTTCGCCCCACTGACCGTTGCGGAAATAGCAACGGACGTTGTAATTCGTTGGATAATAACCAAATGTTAAGTTTGCCCAATCGATGTTTTGCATGATGTTTTATGTTTTTAGTTGATAGATTCTTTCGTTTCTGAAAAGTCCACGAAATTACGAATAATTTCTGAATGTGCGACCGTTTTTCTCTGAATTAATTTCCTTTTTCAAGGTTTTAAATCCAAAACTGTCTCAAGATAGTGGCTTTCAATGCCATATTGCGCCTTCAACTCCTTGATTTGCTGCAAGATTTCCGACTTTTTCGGTTCCTTCGAGGTTTTTCGCCCGACAAGCAGCACATTTTTAGGCGTGTGCTCCATCTCGATGAACTCCATCACTTGGGTCTTGTAGCCGAAGTACTCCAGAATCAGGGCACGGATGGTGTCGGTAATCATTACTGCTTGGCGTTCAAGGAAAATACCATAACGCGTGATGGCGTCAACTTTGCCCGAGCACTCCATCTCCTGCCGAATCTGCTTGTGGCAGCACGGGGCACAAACAATCAGCTCCGCCCCTGCCCTGATACCCGAAGCGATGGCATCGTCGGTGGCTGTATTGCAAGCATGAAGGGCAATCAGCACATCCAACTTCTCGGGATGATACGCCTCAATGCTACTCTCCACAAACTCCAAACCTTTCAAATGGTTTGAATTAATTATCTCATTGATTTTCAACACTAAGTCAGGACGAATCTCCACGCCTTTGATGTCCACGTCCATGCTCAGTTTTTGCGTCAACAGTTCGTAAAGGGCGAAGGTGAGATACCCCTTC
Organism: uncultured Bacteroidales bacterium; assembly: GCA_947305795.1. GTDB lineage: Bacteria > Bacteroidota > Bacteroidia > Bacteroidales > F082 > Limimorpha. The sequence continues at coordinate 6,593 of CAMZEK010000063.1, forward strand.
CCTGCCCCCATGTCGGCGATGTAGACGGTGCCGGCAAACTTCATCGGCTTGATAAGGCTCTCCACGATTTCGGCGTACTTGTATATCTGCTTAAATTTGTGCTGCATGTCGGCGGTCACCTTGCCCTCGCGAGTCGTCAAGCCCAGTTGGTACCACCATGGGTTTGCTGGATTGACGAGGCGACTTTTCTGCTTGTCGTGTTCGAGGTTTTGCTCGCGACATCCCTGCACTTTCTTGGTTTGAATCGTGGCTTTACCCTTTGAAGAGACCAACAACGTGACATCCTCGCTCACGGTGAAAAGCACGGCGTTGAGGAAACGCGTTGGTAGCATTTCCTCCAGAATGTCAAACATTTGTACAGCATCGTAGTTTTTCACCTCGTCGCGGCGCTCGTAGTGGTAGGTGAAGGCAAACAAGCGTTTCTCCTTAATTAATACGGGCTTCACATAGACGTTGCGCAACTCGTCGTGCTTCTGCGCGGGCTTGCTCAGCGTCATTTTCACCAAGGTACTTTGCTCGGCGGCCTCGGCCACGCGGGTCAAGAATTTTTGAAAGGTCTCGGACATGATTGAAATTTTCGGCAAAGGTAAGGAATAATCATTTCCATTCCAACTCCAACAACCAGCGTTTTCTGTCGAGGCCACTAGCATAGCCCGTAAGCGAGCCGTCAGCACCAATGACACGGTGACAAGGAATGATAATGCCGATGGGATTGTGCCCCACTGCCCCACCGATGGCCTGAGCCGACATCGTTGGAGAAATGCGTCGGGCAATCTCGCCGTATGACATGGTTTCTCCGTATGGAATAGTGAGAAGAATGTCCCAAACTTTCATTCGGAAAGGGGTTCCCTTTGGCGCAAGCAGTGGAACGAAATCAGGCTGTTCGCCAGCGAAATACATGTCGAGCCAACGGCGGGTTTCGTCGAAGACGGGCAACGCTTTCGTTGTGCATATCTTGTCAGCAAAACGAGCCTCTTCTCTCGTCCCGTCAAACCAAAGGGCGGCAAGTGCCTGACCGTCAGAGGCCATAGTCATGCCGCCCAAAGGCGAATTGTAAGGTGCAGTGAAGCAGGTCATTGTGGCAACTCCACAGCAGGCCATCCAAAGTCTTGGAGCACCTTAGCCGAAAGATTGTGCTTCTTCACATAGTCGGCTGTATAGTGCATCCTCAGGTCTTCACGTTTTTCTTGGTTACTGTTAAGTTCCCAAAAAGCATCAAACTTGCCGCCAAAAATCCGTTTGGCACTGGGCAAATTGTCGGCACCATCGGCCACGGCGTCGAAGCCAACCACCTCATAGCCGTTTTCCGTCTTCTTCACATGCATCAATCCAGGATGGTCACCACCCGAAGCAGTTTTCAGCGTGTCGCCCGCAAGTTCGTAGTTGAAAACCCAAAAATCGCCCCATACCAGAATGTCATCAGGATTGCTTTCGTCGGTGCTAACCACATAGGCGTAAGGGATGCACATATCACTCTGCGCATAGTTTTTCCCGATTTCGTTCACCAGATAGTCGTCAATGGCTGTGAAACAAGTCGGCTCTTCGGTCACTGTTTCAGCCACCTCAACCTCAGGTTGGGCAGGTGTTTCGGCTTGCACTTTTTCAGTCTGCTTGGCGGTCTTGTTCCCGCAGCTTGTCATACTTGCACCGCTAAGAATCAGGATAGCGGCCAACATCCACATTTTCATTGTTTTGTTCATTTTATTCATAATTTTACAATCTACACTATTTACGCTGCAAAGGTAAAAGATATTCCTCAATTGGCAAAACTAAAATCGCTGTTTCAATTGAAGTTTAATTCTGAATAGTTACTTAACTATTTAAATATCAGTGCAAAAATCGTCATTTTGTCATCGCTTTGTTCAAGGCGGAGGTCACCGTGGTGCTTGATCATGATTTGGCGCGATAGGCTCAGGCCGATGCCAGTTCCGTTAGGCTTGGTGGTGTAGAACGGGATGAAGATTTCCTCTATTTGCCGCAATGGGATGGGCTTGCCGTTGTTCGTCACGCGGATGATGGTTTGGTCGTCGGCATTCAGGTCGGAGGTGATGCGGATAGAGTTGGCACCAGCTTGTATCGCGTTCTTAATCAAATTATTGAACACCAGCATTATCTGGCCTTCGTCGGCGAAGACAAGCAAGTCGTTGGTTTTGGCGTTGTAAGTCAAGGTAGCTCCTTGCTCGGCGGCTTTGGCCTTGTTGAGACGCATCACACGTTCCATCATCTCGTCCACTATCACGGCCTTGCGGACGGGCTGCGCCACTTGCGTGAAACTGCGGTACGACTCCACGAAGCGAATCAAGTCTTTTGACGAGGTGGAGATGGTCTCCAAGCCCGCCTTCACATCCAGGTTTTCGTCCTTCGACAGCGCATCACTCAACGAGGCGATGGGCGCGACGGTATTCATGATTTCGTGCGTCATCACACGGAAGAGCTTGCTCCACGAGGCCTCCTCGTTGACGGCGTTGCGCCGCTCAAAGATGCCACGGATGCGGTTCAATTCACGGTTCAACGACGACTTTTCCTGAAAGCGGAAGTTTAATTCACCGTCCTCCAAAGCATCCATCATAAAAGATACTTTCTTGGTGTCGTTGCGGCGCACCACATACCGCGTCAGCAAAATGGCCACCGCGACAGCCACAAACACAACTACTATCCAAAGCCCTATGCTCATATCCCGTATTTTTTCAAGCGGCTATACAAAGTCGGACGGCTCATTTTCAAGACCTTGGAAACAAGAGTAAGGTTGCCGTTGCATTTCTTCAGGGCCTCGCGAATCATCTTCTCCTCGTAATCGTCCATTGAAACCAAGTTCTCATCCACCAGTTCCATGTCGCTGATTCTCAAGTCCTCCACGCGAATTAGTTCCGTTTCGGAATAGATGACCGCCTTCTCGATGCAGCCCCTTAGCTCGCGGATGTTGCCACTCCAGCGGCGACTAAGCAAGAGTTGCTTGGCCTCGTCGGAAAGGCTTTGCGCCTTGCGGGGATATTCGGCGGCGAACTCCTTCACGAAACGTTCCGCGAGGCTAATAATTTCGTCGGGGCGCTCGCGCAAGGGCGGCAGGTGCAAAGGCACCATGTTGATACGATAATACAGGTCCTCGCGGAAACTGCCCTCCCTGACCATCGCTTTCAGGTCGCGATTGGTGGCGCAAATCAAGCGGATGTCGATGGGCACCGACTTGGTGTCGCCCACCTTTGTGATGCTTCGGTTTTGCAGCACGCGCAGCAACTTGGCCTGCTGGTTCAAAGGCAGGTTGCCGATTTCGTCCAAGAAAAGCGTGGTGCCGTTGGCCTGCTCAAACTTTCCGATATGGTCGGCGTGGGCATCCGTGAAGGCTCCTTTTACATGGCCGAACATCTCGCTTTCAAATAAGGTATCCGTGATGGCTCCCGTATCGACGCTCACCATAGGCTTGCCCGCTCGACGCGAAAGGCGATGTATCTCGTTGGCCAGCACATCCTTACCCGTGCCGTTCTCGCCCGTGATGAGCACGGTGGCATCGGTCGGAGCCACTTTCTCCACCATCTCGCGCAGTCGTTGCATCGCCTCGCTCTCACCCCAGCGCATTGTCGACGTAGTATTCGTGCAGGGTGGACACATGCGATGTGTCTCTACACGATGTTTCTTGCAAGCCTCTTCGAGTGTGGCGAGCAGTTTGGCGTTGTCCCAAGGCTTCACCACGAAGTCAAATGCACCGCGTTTCATGCCTTCGACCGCCAAGGCAATATCTGCGTAGGCTGTGAACAGCACCACCTCCACTGTAGGGAAGTCTCGTTTCAGTTCCGAGAGCCAGAAAAGCCCTTCGTTGCCCGTGTTGATGTCGGTGTCGAAGTTCATGTCTAAAAGCACCGCATCGGGCTTGAACGTCCGCATGGTCTCCATCAGCACCTTGGGCGAGGCGATAAG
>CAMZEK010000064.1 GCA_947305795.1 uncultured Bacteroidales bacterium
CCTATCAGGCAGGGAGCAAGTCCGACATTTCTTCGTTAGTTGTTCGATAGTTCTCCGATAGTTGTTCGATATTTATTCGATAGATAAAAGGACAAATAACAAGGATGTAGCGAAAGACTATCGAATATCTTCCGAGCCTGTTACCTGCTTGGTACGAAGCAAATACGAGACAAAACACTCATAGCAAACACTTAAATGAGAATGAAACCATGGTAAAAATGAAACCCATACCCGGCATGCAGATCATAGGCAAGATTCCTACACTTGGCGTGACCAATTACATCAGAAACGGCTCGGTCGTCACGCGCAAGTCCAATTCAGAAGGCAGGCGCAGCAACTCCCGCAAGCAGTTCATCCAGCGTCAACGCATGCGTCACTCCATGGCGTTGTGGAAAGAACTGGCGCACTGTCAACCCATGTTCACGGAGGGAAAGACGAACTACCTCGGCTTTATCTCCTTAGCCAACCGACTGCCCGTGGTGTTCATTCCCAAACGTGGCCCAATGAGCGGTGCCACACTGCTGATGCCCGACATCCCAGTGAGCGGTGGTACACTGCAACCCATCCAACAACAGTTAGGAGAAGTGGATGGTACTCCGGCACTCATCACCGCCCTCAAAGCCAACAACCAAAGACCTTTTGAGCGGTTTTTGCTGTATACCGCCGAACAACACTATGCTTATAACGATTGCCCCGTGGTGGGCTTTCAGGTACGCGAAGTGAAGTACAACGAGTTTACCGAGATGGAAGGTTGTCTGGCTTTGGTGGACAATGTATTTGCAGATGAGATGAAAGGTTGGGCTTTGGTACATGTCATCGGACAACGCTGCTCGTCGCAAGGCATCGTCACCCGTTGCACCTACTACGAACAATTCACCACAGAAGAAGCCCTGCAAAACGCAGCCAAAAGCTATGGCGGGCTGAAATGATAGTTGGTCATCTTTTTCCTCAACCCAAAAGCTGACATCAAGATAGTTAACCGCAGCAAGGCCGACAAGTTCTCGAATGAGGATTAATCGTTCTTCAATCCAAACATCGATAGTAGTCGGAATCTCGGAAAAAAATCGCGATTCCGATTACTATCGTTTGGAATTTCGGAAAAAAACACTATTTTTGCAGGGTAAAACGATTTGTCATGGCAACAATTATCGGAAGGAAACAAGAGCAAAAAGAGCTTCGCCGCTTGTTCTCGTCAGACGAAGCAGAAATGGTGGTGGTTTACGGTCGCCGTCGCGTAGGCAAGACTTTCTTGGTCAACCAAGTGTTCGCGCAAGAGGAGTTTGCATTCAAGGTCACAGGCTTGTACAAGAAACGCATGAATGTACAATTGGAAAACTTCACAACAGCATTGAACGAATATTCCAACAGCGAAGTATCACCTACTCCGAAAACATGGATGGAAGCCTTCGACCAACTGAAGAGCCACCTCAAGAAAACCAAGACAGGGAAAAAACGGGTGCTATTCTTTGACGAATTGCCTTGGATGGATACCAAAGGGAGCCAATTTCTAGGTGCGTTTGAATGGTTTTGGAACGGCTGGGGCAACGCCCAGGACGACTTGATGCTCATCGTTTGCGGAAGCGCCACCAATTGGATCATCAACAAGTTTTTCAAGCAAAAAGGAGGCCTTTACAACCGTGCCAACAGCAAGATGTTCCTCAAACCATTCACCTTGGCTGAAACAGAGCAATACCTGCAAAAACAAGGGATTGAAATGGAACGGTACGACATCGCGCAAGTCTATATGATCATGGGCGGCATCCCCTACTATCTCAAACAACTCGAAGCCGGACGACCTTTGGCCGACAACATCGACAACTGCTTCTTCAAAACCAATGGCAAGCTTTGGGACGAATTCGAGAATTTGTACGAAACGCTTTTTGCCCAGTCCGACATTTACATCCGAATTGCCGAAGCCTTAGCCTCAAAAAGGATGGGACTGACCAGGGAAGAAATCATTGTTGTGTCGAAGTTGCCCGACAATGGAGCACTTTCACGTGCCTTGAAAGACTTGGTGAAATGCGGATTCGTGAGAGCATACACCTATTACGGGCGAAAAACCAAAACCCAAACCTACCAGCTGGCAGATTTCTACACCTTATTCTATTTCCGATTCATCAAAGACAGTTACGGCCAGGACGAACATTTTTGGACCCACATGCTCGACAACCCTAAGAAAAACACATGGCTTGGCTACAGCTTCGAGCAACTCATCAAAGACCACATCGAACAAGTGAAAAAAGCACTCGGCATTGCTTCGGTGCTGACCCAACAGTCATGCTGGTTCATCGAACAGCGCGACCTCGACGACGACACGCTGAGCGGAGCACAAATCGACCTTGTCATTGACCGCCGTGACAAGGCCATCAACCTTTGCGAGGCCAAGTTCTACAGCGGCGAGTTCACCATAGACAAAGCCTATTCCCTCACTTTGCGCAATAAAGCAGCCGCCTTCAAAGCTGCAACCAAGACCCGCAAATCCCTTGTACCCACAATGATCACCACCTTCGGCATCAAACGCAACATGTACAGCGGCAACATACAACAAGAAGTCACACTTGATGATTTGTTTACTTAAGAAACGATAGTAGTCGGAATCTCGAAAAAAAATTGCGATTCCGACTACTATCGATCAAATTTCGCAAACAATTTATCTCACCAATCTCCATCAATAATATTAGCAATGATTTTTTCGACCACTTGATCAAAATAAGGCTGACGCAAGAAACAATTGTGCCTTGAAACCACATCAGCAACATTGAACGAGTTAACGATGTGGGTAACAAAATAGGATACTTACAGCCATTTTTCTATTCCTTTGGGAAGTTGACCACTGCGAGATTTTAGATATGTGCTATAGTCCTCGGCAGCCAAACTTGGAAAGTCGCTTTCCTCAAGCAGCGGATAATCTTTTAGTCTTTCAGCCAACATTTCATCGGAAAGTTTGCTGTGACGATAGTGGGTCTGGTTCCTGCTGTTCACTTGCGCCAAAAGCCACATTTGTACCTGCTGCTGCAGCCACGATTGAAACGACTCGTTGATTTGCAAGGTGCTTTCGGCCTGCATGACTAAATTATCGTCCAATGAAATAGGATAAGTACACATTGTGTTTCGTTTTATGCCTGCAAAAATACACATATTTCTGAAATATAGCTATGGTTTTCCGAAAATAGCCCATGCACATGGCCACCTAAAAGACCACTACCGACCTGTCAGAAGAACTGCGCCGTGTTTTGCCTGATATTGAAGAATTGAAAAGGTTGGTTTATTATCGAAAATCTCGCCTCTATTACCATAAAAAAGCCACCCTCAAACTCTGTTCTTCACAAAGGCTGCGGGCGGCTTATAAAAAATTTGCTAAAACTACAAAGAATTAATTTGCCGAACGGACGGGACGAATAGTTTTTCCTTCGCACCTTAGAGCGGCTCTATTGTATCCAACAATCACTACATCTGGTCGTTCCCGATACAACGAACTCGACCAGCATCCTTTTCCGTCTGAATAGTTTTCACTTCCATCTGAAACGACCGTCAGAGTGTTACCATTGCCAGCAATATATTGAACTCTGTAATATTCATCATCCTCCTGTAAAATCATTGTAGTATATTGCATCAATTCCATCCACTGATACTGAGAAGGTGTAGTCCAGCCATCGCCCCAATTAACTGTGGCAGCATCATCATCCGATTGCAATGTGTTCAAATTGTCTGTGAACCCGTTATAACCATATTCAGGGGCAAAACAATATTTGGTCAGTTGGTCTGAATCGCCGTTGCAGTATTTGTAATTGTCCCATCCATAATGGTCCTTTGGTGTTGTCTCGCCCCAAGCAAAGAGGGCACCAGGACTCTCTGGCAGGGTAGCTCCCACATTACATGTAGCCCACAAGGTACCACTTGGCAGGCCTAAGTCAACGTAGTCGTGGCCATTGAAAGAGCCGTTACCTCCGATACTACCATTACTTTCTCTTGTCCGCACGGGTCTAACAGAAAAACCTAGACATTTTTGAGCTCCCGCATCACCATACATGAAGAGGCCGTCAGAGCCAAAGCAAAAATTCATTGCACAAATGGGGTTTGTCATCACACCATTGCCTGACCACTTCGTCCAAAAACAACATTCATCACCTACATCATGGTTAGGGTCATCTATCCACATAGAACCCGCAGCAGGTAGGAATAGACTTTTTCCATTGTTAGAAGTAAGGAGGCATCCTGCCACATCATTTTGAGTTGTCCAAATGAAAGTCGTATTTGCTAACAATTCCCTCCACTGCCCATAATCAGGCATACGCCATTCTTCACCCCAATTAACCGTAGCTGCATCATCATCAGATTGCAAAATGGTCAGATTGTCTATGAATCCGTTATAGCCGACTTCAGAATCAACACAATACTTGGTCAATTGGTTGTATTCACCATTGCACCATTTGTAATTGTTCCAATCATAGGTTGTTTTCGGCACTGTTTCACCCCAGGCAAAGTAATCACCGTATTCCTCTGGCGATTCAGCACCCACATTGCAAGTGGCCCACAAAGTGCCGCTCGGCAGGCCGAGGTCAACGTACTCGTGGCCAATGAGATCGCCTCCGTTACCGCCACCATTATTACCACCATTATTACCACCATTTCCTCCATTGCTTGGGTCGTCTGGTTTCGTACACCCTGCGGCAATGACTACCGCTATCGTTAGCATCATGGCTGCTATGATCTTCATGTATTTTTTCATGACTTATTGGTTTTAAAATCTATGCAAAAGTAGAAAAAATCCCAAAACCACGAAAAATAATTCCGCCAAAACTTGAAATCTTCCCCAAAGAATAAATATCTTTGCACCGAACATCTGGATCGCTTCGTACTTCGACCTGCTCAGCAACCTCCCTCGCGATGACGCGAAGCGACAACAATCAACTGACAACTGATAACTGATAACTATGAACTTGATCGCCCCTTCCCTACTCTCCGCCGACTTCCTCAACCTGGAAGCCGACATCGAGATGGTCAACCGCAGTGAGGCCGACTGGTTCCACTGCGATGTGATGGACGGCCGCTTCGTGCCTAACATTTCCTTCGGCATCCCCGTGGTGCAGGCCATCAAGAAGAAAGCCCAAAAGCCTTTGGATGTCCACCTAATGATTGTGGAGCCTGAGAAGTACTTCGAAGCCTTCGCCAAAGCCGGTGCCGACATCATCACCTTCCATTACGAAGCCTGCAACCATATCCATCGCGCCGTGCAGCATATCAAAGCGTTAGGCATCCATGCCGGCGTAGTGCTCAACCCACATACACCCATCAGCGTCCTTGAGGACATCCTCTGCGACTTGGACTTGGTGCTCCTCATGTCGGTCAACCCAGGCTTCGGCGGACAACAATTCATCGAACGCACATACGAAAAAATCCGCAAGTTGCGTTTGATGATTGCCGAACAGAACGCCACTGCGCTCATCGAAGTCGACGGCGGCGTGAACACGCAGAACGCCAAGGCTTTGTTTGAGGCTGGGGCGGATGTTTTGGTGGCTGGGAATGCGGTGTTTAAGGCAGAGGATCCTGAACAAACAATAAAACTGATAAAAAATAGTTAATTCACAAAACCCACAAAACAATGCAAAACAATGAATAAATTCAAAGGGAACAGCATAGCGACTGCACAACCGTGCGTCGCTAGGAAGCAGCCGGTTGGCGTGCTTCCTCAACCCAGAAAAAAGTTTTGTCGGGTTTTGATAGTTTTGTGACCAATAATATCAACCATAAACATTTAAAAAAATGAACGAAAGTATTTTAAAACTCAAGCCTGCTGGCATTTGGAAGGAGTTCCAAGGCATCATGAACGTGCCTCGTCCTTCGAAAAAGGAAGAAAAGATGGTCGCCTATCTCGAAAAATGGGCCAAAGACCATAAAGTGAAGTACGTCAAAGAAGAGTGCGGCAACATCATCATGACCGTGCCTGCCACCAAGGGCATGGAAGACCGCCAAACCGTCATCCTGCAAGCCCACATGGACATGGTTTGCGAGAAAAACAACGACAAAAAACACGACTTTGAGAAAGACCCCATCGAGGCGGTCATCAAAGGCGAGTGGGTTCACGCCAACGGCACGACCCTCGGTGCCGACGACGGCATCGGCGTGGCAGCAGCCTTGGCCGTCATTGCCGACCCGAAAGTGGAACACGGTCCACTCGAGTGCATCTTCACCGTTGACGAAGAAACCGGTCTGACCGGTGCCATGAAACTCGACCCGAAGGACTTCACGGGCCGCATCCTCCTCAACCTCGACAGCGAGGACGAAGGCGAAATCTTCATCGGCTGCGCCGGCGGCATGGACACGATTATTAAGGTGTGGTACGAACTGGAACCTGCTCCGGAAGAGGCCACGGCATACTGCATCACGGTCAGCGGTCTGAAAGGTGGCCACAGCGGCGACGACATCAACAAGAATCTGGCCAATGCCAACAAACTCTTGACTCGCATACTCTGGCAAGCCACCACTTGGTTTGACCTCCAACTCTACGACTTCCAAGGCGGCAACCTGCGCAACGCCATCGCTCGCGAAGCCACGGCTGTGGCCTTCATCCCGAACGAGAGCGTGGGCGACTTCATGCACTATGTGAAGGACATGGAGAAGCACTTCAAGCAAGAGTATCAAGTGACCGAACCCGACCTGAAAGTCACGGCTGAAGTGGCTGAAGTACAGCCTGATGTGGTCATCGACGAAATGTCGCAGTTCAACCTGCTGAACGGCCTCTATGCCTGCCCGCACGGTGTCATCGCCATGTCGCAGACCATCCCGAACTTCGTGGAAACCTCGACCAACCTCGCCTCCTGCAAGAAGAAGGAAGGCTATTTCTTCATCCAGACCTCGCAGCGCAGTTCCATCGAGTCGTCGAAGCAAGACATCGCCAACATGGTGGAAGCCGTGTGGAGCCTCGCCGATGCCGATGTGGAACACACCGACGGCTATCCAGGCTGGGCACCCAACCCCAACAGCGCCATCTTGGACATTGCTGTGAGCTGCTACAAGAAGCGTTTCAAGAAGGATCCTAAAGTCAGGGCCATCCACGCTGGACTGGAATGTGGCCTCATCGGCGACAAGATCCCGGGCATGGACATGATCAGCTTCGGTCCCACCCTGCGCGGCGTGCACTCGCCCGACGAGCGTTGTGAAATCGCGACCGTACAGATGTTCTGGGATTTCATGTGCGACATCCTGAAGAATGTACCAAAGGGTGAAGCACCCAAAGCAAAGAAGACGGCGGCTGCAAAAAAGGCTCCCGCTAAGAAAGCCCCTACAAAAAAAGCTAAGAAATAATGCAGGTTTAACCTAATTTGAAAGAGTCCGTTGGGGTTTCTGACGGACTTTTTCTTTTCAGAGCCATCATATTCACTTCAAATTTTGATGTGAATATAGGCATTATTTACCTCAAACGCCATTTTTATACGAAAAAAGGCTGCTTCCAAAGAAACAGCCTTTTTCTTCAACCATCGTTGTTTTTACTTCGTCTTATCCGGCCAAGCGGGAATCTCGGGGATGTCGGGATAACCTTTCATCTGTTCAAGGATGACCTCAATGGCCTTGTTCAACTGGTCGTCGATACCCTCAAACTCGCGGGCGGGGTCGTTGTCGATGACGATGTCGGGGTCCACGCCGTAGCCTTCGATGACCCAGTTACCTTTCTCGTCGAAGGGAGCAAACTCGGGACGAGTCAGTGAGCCGCCATCGATGAAGGGCAGGCTGCCACGGATGCCAACCACACCACCCCAAGAGCGCATACCGATGGTCGTACCTATCTTGTGTTTCTTGAACTGGTAGGGGAACAAGTCACCGTCGGAGGCAGAATACTTGTTAAACAGCAGCACTTTAGGTCCAAGCATCATCCTAGTAGGCTTCGTTTCTGGCTCGCAGTTGCGCATCATGTCGTACATTGACAACTCGCGGCGCAGACGCTCCACAATCATTGGGCTAACATTGCCGCCACCGTTGCCACGGTCGTCAATGATGAGAGCTTTCTTATCGAGTTGGGGATAGAAATACTTGGCGAACTCGTTCAGACCTTCCACGCCCATGTCGGGGATGTGGATGTAACCCACCTGCCCGTTGGTGGCCTTGCTCACCTTTTCCACGTTGCCTTGAACCCAGTTGTAGTAGTACAAACCTGTCTCGTCGGCAATGGGCTTCACCACCACGTCGCGGGCACCGCCTTCGGAAGCCTTGCTGTTCAAGGTCAGCAGCACCGCCTTGTCGGCCTTGCCGATGAGGGCGGCGTACATGTCTTTCATGTCCTTGGTGCTTTGCCCGTCAATGGCGATGATATAGTCGCCTTCCTTGGCGTTCACGCCGACCTCAGTCAGCGGTGAGCGGGTCTTTTCGTTCCAGTTCTCGCCCTTCAGAATCTTATCGATCTGATAGTAACCCGACTTGTCGCGGTGGATGCGGCAACCCAGCATACCCATCTGAATGCGCTCAGGTTTCACACGGTCGCCTTCACCCACGTAGGCATGACCGATATTGATTTCACCAATCAATTCGCCGATGAGATAGTTGACGTCGTTGCGGTCGGCGCAATAGGGTAACAGTTTACCGTATTTCTCCTTCATTGCAGGCCAATCCACGCCGTGCATGTTGGGTGCATAGAAGAAGTCGCGCATCTGGCGCCAAGCCTCGTTGTAAATCTGTGTCCATTCGGTGCGCAGCTCCACCCATTTCTTCATGTTGCTGAGGTCGATTTCTCCATCACCGCCGCCTTTTCCAGGCTCACCAGGCTTCATGCCAGAACCACCACTCGGACCAACGCCGCCAGGCATCGGGCCTTTCGGGGCATTGACCACCTTGTAGCCACGACCTTCGCGCATGAGCATCTTCGTACCATCGGCAGAGAGTTCGTAACCCATGCCGCCGCCAATGTTTGTGACCTTCTTAGATTTGGCATCGAAATAATTGAGACCACCGCCGTTACGACCGACAGCTACAAAGTACAAACCATCCTCAACTCCCGTCAGGTTCCAGTAACGTCCTGCGTTGACAGGTAGTACCACTACCCTATTGCTGATGCCCTCAAAGTCAATCTTCACCTCCTTGGCTTCTTTCTTGCCTTCGGGCTTGAAATCAGGTTTACCACCTTTCGGGCCAGGGCCATCAGGTTTGCCGCCCTTAGGTCCGTCCGGTTTGCCCTTGAACTCGTCTTTGGGGCCTTCATTGTCGCCTTCGGCCTTCACTTCATCGTTCTCAGTAAGGAAAGGAGACGGTGTATCTTTCTGCAAGGTAAGTAGATAGACCTTGGACATATCGGTGTAAACATGGTTCCACTCCAACCAACCGTATGTCGGGCGGAAATCGCGCTCGGAGGTGAAATATAGGTACTTGCCGTTCTTGTCGAAGGCAGGCGAAGAGGCGTTGTACCAGCCATCAGTGACGACCTCATCCTTGCCCGAAGCCACGTTGTAAATGTGGATGCGGCTCACAGAAAAGGTGCTCGGCATGGCGTAGGCAATCCAGCGACTGTCGGCCGACCAGCAGAACTCGTCCATTTCGCCAGCCTTACTTTCAGCCACCACAGTAACCTTTTTCGAAGCCACATCAACCATATTGATGCGGTTCATCTTGTCGTCCCACAGAATCTTCTTGCTGTCAGGTGACCAAACGAGACTATATTTATAGGTGTCTGAGTTCGAGGTCAGTTGAATGGCTTCCTCCTTGCCGTCCTGAGCTTGGATGTAAATCTCATCTTCGCCCGTGCGGTCGCTGATGTAGGCGATGTATTTGCCATCGGGCGACCAAGCCACATTGCGGTCGTGGGCATTATCGCTTTGGGTCAGGTTGCGTGTGATTCCCGAGTTAACTGGCACCGTCCACACGTCGCCACGAGCGCCGAAAGCCACTCGTTTGCCATCGGGAGAAATCGTGCTTGAGTTGATGAACTTACTGGCATCCACATACTTAGTTCGGGTCGACTTATTGTCGTTGGCCATCTGCACAGGGATGGGATAGACTTTGCCGTCGGAGAGGTTGTAGCGGAACAACTGACCGCCGTTTTCATAGACGATATCCTTGTCGCCGAGCGAAGGCCACTTGATGTCATAATAGGTGTAGTCAGTCACCTTGGTGGTCTGTTTGGTACTGCGGTCATAGCAGAACAGGTTCATCGTACGGTCGCGGTCGGAACAGAAATACACCTTGTTGCCGACCCACATCGGGAAGATGTCCTGCGCGTTGTTGT
>CAMZEK010000065.1 GCA_947305795.1 uncultured Bacteroidales bacterium
GCAATCTCGTCGTTGCTCAAGAAGAGCAAGCGCAAACCGAGCAGACTGAACAAGTTGCTGCTCCTCAAGAAGCTACACCAGTTGTTGATGAGACGGTTCCCGCCACTCAACCTGCTGAAGAAGCTCCTGTCACCTTCCGCGAATCCATCAAGAAGCAGTTCATCGACGGTGGTCCTTCATTCATGGGCATCGTGTTGGTCATCCTCTTGATTGGTATGGCTATCTCCATCGAGAGAATCATTTATCTGACCTTGGCCACCGCCAATTCTGAAAAGCTCTTGAAAGGCATTGAAGCCAAGATGAAGAACGGCGACGTTGAAGGCGCCAAGCAGCTCTGCAAGGACACCCGAGGCCCTGTGGCCAGTATCTTCACCCAAGGCCTCATCCGTTATCAAGATGGCCAGTCACTTGACGAAGTCGAAAAGAGCATCGTCTCCTACGGTTCGGTTGCAGGCGGCAAGCTCGAAAGCGGCCTGAGCTGGATCGGCCTCTGCATCAGCCTGGCTCCTATGTTCGGATTCATGGGTACCGTTATCGGTATGATCAAGGCCTTTGACGACATTGCCGCTGCTGGCGACATGAGCCCCACCATCGTTGCCTCTGGTATGAAGGTCGCTCTGTTGACCACCGTGTTCGGTCTGATCGCAGCCATCATCCTTCAGATTTTCTTCAACTTCATCGCATCCAAGATCGAAAGCATCGTCAACGACATGGAGAACGCCTCCATCTCGTTCATGGACATCCTTGCTAAGTACAACAACAAAAAATAAAGTATAATCATGAACGGTAAGCTTTCAAATATTTCAAAATGGGTGTTTGGCCTGTTGGCTTTGATTACCGTGGCTATGGCAGTGTATTTCTACCTCGGCCTCAAGGACGAAGCCCGCACCAACATGCTCTTGAATTGGGGCTACATCTTGATTATTCTTGGCATTGCACTCGCATTGATTTCGGCTTTCTTCACAGGCATCGTCAAAGGTGTCAAGGGAAAGAAGCTGCTGATTTTGGTTATTGCAATCGCGATTATTGCAGTTGTAGCTTACATCATGTCAAAAGGCTCGTTCGACATTCCTTACCAAGCTGGTGAGATTCTCTATTCCGGCAAGACACATGGACTGGTCGAATTCGCCTTGAATTTCTTCTATGTAACCCTTGGAGTCAGTATTCTTTCAATCCTGTTCTCAGTCATCTACAAGGCAGTTAAAAAGTAAAAAGATTCATCATGGCCAGAAAAGTTCCGGAAATTAATTCGAGTTCGCAGGCTGACATAGCATTCTTGCTATTGTGTTTCTTCCTGATGACGACTTCCATGGACGTGGACTACGGTATCACCCGTCGTCTGCCCCCTCCCGTCGAGCAAAACGACGAGGACGTGAAGGTCAAGGAAAGGAACGTGATGAATGTAATGGTAAACAAGAGCGATAAGCTGCTGGTCAACGGCCGTCCTTCCGACATCTCGTTGTTGAAGGATGAGGCCAAACGCTTCATGACCCCGCGCCCGAATGACGAGACCGCCCCTGAAGTCGAAACCAAGCACTTCGACCTCGTGGGAGACGTTCTCATGTCGAAAGGCGTGATTTCGTTGCAGAACGACCGCGGCACTTCGTATGCTATGTATATCAGTGTGCAGAATGAGTTGGCACGCGCCTTCAATGAACTGAAGGATGAGATGGCGTGGCAGAAATTCCACAAGCACCTCGACCAACTCAATGAAGATCAAACCAAAGCCATCAACGAGGCGGTACCCGTCCGCGTCAGTGAGGCCGAACCCGTTGTGTACGGTAACAATTAAAGGAGGATATAGATATGGCAAAATTCAGAAAAGAAGGTAAAAAGGAAGTGCCGCAAGTGAGCACCTCGTCATTGCCCGATATCGTTTACATGTTGATATTCTTCTTCATGATTACCACCTCAATGCGTGACGTCGAGCTGAAAGTGAAGACCGCAATGCCCAAAGCTTCCGAAATCCAGAAGCTCGAACGCAAAGCTTTGGTGAGCAGCATCTATATCGGTCCGCCGCGCGATACCAAGCTCGGTACCGAGTCGCGTATCCAATTGGACGATGCCTTCGCCCGCACGACAGACATCGCCGACTGGATTTTGAAGGAACGCGAATCGCGCAGCGAAGCCGACCGTCCCTTCCTGACCACTGCCCTGAAAGTGCACAAAGAGACCCGTATGGGTATCGTCACTGACGTGAAGCAGGAGCTTCGTAAGGTGGGTGCCTTCCGTATCAACTACACGACGTTGAAGGGCAGCGCATTGGAAAACTAAGTGTTTCGTTTGCTTAAACTGAAAAAAGGTGGCTGTGAAAACGGCCACCTTTTTTTTTGGATGCAAGTCTGGGAGTTCCGTCAGGAATCCAAGGGTTTCTTTTTCCACCAACTCCAAACCATCAGACCCGCCGTGACCGCCATGCTCCCTGCAATGAGCCATCTGTTCTGCAACGCGCCGAAATGGTCTACATCAATGTCTATGACGTCTTTGTTATTAAGATAATACAGCACCACCGCCGTGCCGTTGTTGAGGAAGTGCATGAGGATGCTTGTCCACAACGAACCGCTGATATAGAACATATAGCCCAAAACGATGCCGAGGAACATGCGCGGCAAGAAACCGTAAAACTGGAAATGAATGAAGGAGAAGATGGCCGCTGAAAGGATGATGGCAATATGCGGGTTTATACGTCGTGTCAGCGACTGTTGCAGCACACCTCTGAAAGTCAGCTCCTCGCCAATGGCGGGAATTAGCGCGATGATAAGCAGATTGAACAACAGCCCGCCAAAGGTATTTACGTTAAGCATCCTTTCGGTGAGAGCTTCAGCCGTTTCTTCCAAGTTTTTCAGCAAGTCCTCGAGTGTCTGCAAGGCTCCGCCAAATTTCAAGCCTTCGTTCCACGTGGTCAGTTGGTTGGTGACAGGCAAAGAGATGAACATCAGCGCTATGCCAGCCAGAATCAGCCAAACAGGACTGACTTTTCGGAAGCCCAGGTCGTGCATCGGGTGCTCCTTGCGCGTGATGAAATAATAAACGATGGGCGGTACGATGAACATCATCGCGGAACTGATGCCTTGCCCAATTTTCAACAGCGTGTCGTTGTTGCCGATGACAAGAAAGGCACTGGCAAATGCACCCAACAAGCAGCAAACCAATAAGATAATAAAATAGAGAAAAATCCTCATGCCTGTGGATTGTTTCAGACTTTCGGTGAACAAATTTTCTTTCATTGCATTTGATTTTGGTGCAAAGATACGCTTTTTGTACTTTTGCAGCGATTATTATATGTTGGCGTTTCGACAAGCTCAACGGCCTTAGGTCCTTAAGCCTTTCGAAGAGCCGACTCAGAAATACAATCTGATGTATAAAATTGCGAACCTCGAATTTGAGCATTATCCGCTTCTATTGGCTCCGATGGAAGACGTGTCGGATCCGCCGTTCCGCTATGTCTGCAAGATGTTCGGCGCGGATGTGGTCTATTCCGAGTTCATCTCCGCTGACGGCCTCATCCGAGATGCGGTGAAAAGCATAAAAAAACTTGATTTCGAGGAGTTTGAACGGCCTGTAGGCATCCAGATTTTCGGCAACTCGGTTGAACCTATGGTGGAAGCAGCGCGTTATGCCGAAACCGCCCATCCTGACCTTATTGACATCAACTTTGGCTGTCCGGTGAAAAAAGTAGCCTCGAAAGGAGCCGGTTCGGGCATCATGAACGACATTCCCAAGATGGTGGCCATTACCAAGGCGGTGGTGGAGGCCGTGAAAACTCCCGTGACGGTAAAGACACGCCTCGGCTACGACGAACAGCACAAGGAAATTGTCGACATTGCTGAGCGACTGCAAGACGTGGGCATCGCTGCACTGACCATCCACGGACGCCTACGCACCACCAAATACAGCGAGCCTGCCGACTGGACACTCATTGGCGCAGTGAAAAACAATCCTCGCATGACCATCCCCATCATCGGTAATGGCGATGTGGTGGATGGCCCCTCGGCGAAACATTTCAAAGACACTTATGGCGTCGATGGGCTGATGATCGGACGAGCATCATACGGCAACCCGTGGATTTTCAACCAAATACGACATTATTTAGAAACTGGAGAGGAGCTGTCTTTGCCTGATGTGGCCGAACGGGTGCGCATCAGCAAATTGCAGTTGAAACGTTCCGTCGAATGGAAAGGCGAACACATTGCTTTGCTTGAAATCCGCAAGCACTGGGCTTCGTATTTCAAAGGATTACCGAATTTCAAACCATTCAAAATGAGACTGATGGAAACACTTTCGATGGAAGAAGTATTATGTATTTTAGATGAACTCGAGCGTTATTATTGCGATTAGATTACGCCTTCTTTCAACACTCCATTATCAAACAAGTTCCGCACCAGTTCCTCTCGACTAATATGATAAGTATTGATACCCAATGATTTGGCAACTTTGATATTTGCTGCTGTATCATCAATAAACAAGGTCTCCTCAGGCAGCAAACCCTCATGGTCAAGAATCAACTCGAAAAAGCGCGGGTCGGGTTTCTCCAAATGTTCAGCGAAAGAGAAGTACGATTTGTTGAACAACTTATCAAACTCGTCATAGCCAAAGCGCAATTGCAAATCCCTGACATACAAATCGTAATGAATCTCATTGGAGTTGCTCATCAGGAAGATTTTGTAGTGCTGCTTCACCTTTTCGAGGGCTTCAATACGCTCACGGGGAATGTCAAGCAACATGGCATTCCAGATGGAGTCGAATTTTTGGTCGGTCATTTTTTCCAAACCCAACAATGTCCTTATTTTCTTGCGGAAAGTCGAAGCGGTGTAAATGCCCGTGTCGAATCTGCTCATAATCTCCATAAACTCTTTGGATTGAGCAAGTTCCGAAACATTGATACCCATTTTTTCAAGTTCTTGATACACCACTTTCTCATCGATATCAAGGACAACTCCACCGAGGTCGAAGATGATATTCTTTATTTTTGTGCTCATTTTGATGAAATTTTCGGTTTAATTCGGTGCAAAATTGTAACTTTGCCGCGCAAAAAGCAAGAAAAAAAGCAGAAATTTGCCGTTTGAACTTGTTTTTCGCGGTCCCATAGCGCAGTTGGTTAGAGCAACTGACTCATAATCAGTAGGTCCTAGGTTCAAGCCCTAGTGGGACCACATAAAAAGCCACTCAAAAGTGGCTTTTTTGTTTTCTATTGCTACAACTTCACGACTTAGTATTTCATCCTGAAATTCAGGCCAAAATAAAAGCGGTCGATGGGTTCCTTCACTTGAAGATCGTTGTCCATGCGGATGAAAGCCATGAGGTAATGCCGCCGCGTGAGGCGATACTCCACCGAAGCGACCGTGCGCAAATTGTCGACGACGCTGTTTTGGGGGTCATTCAGGAGCCAGAACAACTCGGCGGAAAGAGCATATTTGAAACGGCTATTGGGCTGTTGGTAACTGATTTGCAGCCGGTTGCGCCAATAAAGCTTGGGATTTACTCGATGCTCACCTGTGCGCTCATCATAGAAGGTGGAAAGCAGTTTGGTGCGGTAGGCGAATTTGAAATGTCTGAAACTCTCAGAATAGGTCAGTTGTGCGCCTATGCGCCAACGGTTCTCGTAATAGCCTTCGTCGTTGTGCCGGCGGATGTAGTCGCCCATCAAACCGACCTTCATCCTATTGCGCCAAAAGGTGTAGTCCACACCAAGAGAATTAAGCCACCGGTCAAACTCGGTGCAACGATTGTCAAAGCGCAACTCCTCCTCCACCGATAAGCCGAAGTCGTGGCCAAGGTCAGTCGAGAACTCCGCTGAGACAATGCCTCCCAGATCGGTCGTGCGCTCGCTTTGCGCGAAGGTGACTACCGAGACTGTCATTAACGCTATGAACAACAGCCGATTCACTATTCTTCAAAGTTTTTCAGTTTGGTAATTGTGTCGATGGTGTTCACCTCTCCGTCAATAGGCTCGTAATACACCTTCACGAAAGCCACGTCGCGCAGGTAGTCGATGTGTCCGACTTCCACCTTGCTAATATTGAGGCCTGTACGTTCAACAAGGTCGGCCTTCAGGTTGTCTTCTCTGCCATGCTTGGTATTCTCTATGCGATCATATAAGATAATCTTCGTCGCGGTATGCTTCAGCATCTTGGTACCGTCCAGAAGCCAAATAATCAGCACGACAAGCAGGTTGACCAAAAGCAGTTCAAGATAACTCGTCGAGAGTGCCATGCCGTTCACAATGCTCAGGCCCATCACAACAAAAAGATAAGTCATTTCGCGGATTTTGATGGTTTCTGTTCGGTATCGTATCATGCCGAAAATGGCGAACAGGCCGAGGGCGTATGCAATGTTCATCTTCATGTTCTCCATCAGCGAGATGATGAGGAAGATGACCACGGCAAACATGATGAAAGTGAAGTAATAATCTTTGCGGTTAGCCTTTCTATAGTAGAAGAAATGGATGATGGCCCAGCACACTAAGAAATTGAACATAAAGCGGATAAGAGTCGTCCAAAGGCTTTGCGGGTCGATGAAAGGCACGCCGAGGAAGTCCATGCCCGGGGCACCGCCGCCAAACTCTCGAGCGATTTCGTCGTCAAATTCTTGTCCAGGTAATAGGGATTGTAATAATAACATATTGTTGATTTTTAATTGTTTGTCATTTGTGTGGGCAGGCCTGCCTGTCTACCTAATTCTTTATGGTTCGTTGGGCGAACGCACAGGTTCGCTCCTACGCATTTTTTCGATACGCCGCAATTTCTTCTTAAACCGATTTTGCTTCACTTCGGGACGGGTCAGGCAGGTGCCGATGCAGTATTTGCTGACCTTGAACGGCCTGATTCTCAAGTCGAAAAGCACGTCCTTCAACAGCGACCGGGCGCGACCGTCCTGTTTCAGCTCCATCACTGCGAGAGGTGCCATGGAGGCCGTGTTTCCGCTTCTCAAGTTCTCGAAACGCAGGTTACAATCAATGGTGAGACGCTCCGTCTTGCCGTAGTTCACCAAGGTAAAACGATCGAAAATCGTGACCAAATGCGGACTGAGCGAGTCAACTTCGTAGGGTTGTTTTTCCGCCAAAAACGCCACCGCCTCGGGATTGTCGAGGATATTCGAAATTGGCTCCACGGCAATGCGTTTCTTCTTCGTGCGACCCTTGTTGTTTTTGTGCTTCACCTCACAGAAAGTCAAATGGGAGTCAACATAAGTACGCACTCTCACCTTATCGCGCACCAAATGGCGATTATGATGGATAAGGTACATGGTCAGTTCGGGTGTGTCGTAATAGACTGTGCTGTAAGGTGATAGACGGTTGCCTTCCACCTCTTGTGCAAAATAGCCGTCACGAATGCGAAGCAAAATCTCAAGCAATTGCGCCTCGGTCACCAGATACTTGGTGTCGATGCGGTTCATCAGCTTCACGTCGCTCATCTCGTCAAGCGTTATCGGCTTCATGCTGCGCACTATGTCGACGATTTTTTCCATCAGTCCTTGTAGATGACCTCAAAAGTCTTCACAGATTCCAGCTTGCCGTTCGGGTAATAGTTCAGCTGCCGCTTCTTGGTGCCGTCTTCGTTGTACTCGAACTTGCGGATTCTCACCACTTTATCGCGGTCGTTGTATTCGATTTCGCGTACCACCTTGGCAGTCACGTCGCTGTTAGGGGGATACTCACTCACCACGCGCGACTTCTGCCCGTAGCTGGCATATTCGATTTCTTCAATCTTGCGACCCATTTCGTCGTAAACCGTAACATGGTCGAGGAAAGCACGTTTACTGCCCGCCATCGTGTTCCATTCCTTGATGGTCATGCCTTTACGGTTCTCTCTCTTGACAACCGTGGCTTCCGAGACCGATTGGGCAAAACCGCCCAACCCGACAGCCAATAAAGCCAAAATCACTACTAATCTTTTCATTGATTTATGATTTAAGATTCAAAATTCATCATTCTACAATAATCATTCTGCATTCCCTACACTACACATTGATAATCACTTCAAATTGCTCTTCCAACTCATACACCTGCCCCGCCTCACTTATAGTGATGGTCTGGAACAACAACGAGGGAATTTCGTTGTAGTCTTCCGTCGTGGTAAAGACTTCATACTCTCCGGGTTGCAACTTCTGGAAGACAAAATAGCCGTCCACGCCCACACGGGCATCGTCGAAATGCAACTCCTCTCCCACTCTGCGGATGTAGACGCGGTGCTCGTAAGCCCAGCCCTCGCCACGATAACTGCCGTTGTGGTAATAGGAGGCATGAACCTGCCCCTTCACGAGAGATGTGCCGTAGGCCTTGCCGTCGTGGATATAAATCGTCGGGACTTGCACCACAGCACCCTTGTTGAGGGTAACGGTCTCGCTGACAGCGACCTTTTCGCCCGAAGGTAAAGTGGAATAGGAATAGATCGTGTAGTTGCCAGGAGTTAGATACTCAAACTGATACATCCCGTCGAAACCCGTTTCCGTGTCGTCGCCGAAATAAGCATCATCGCCGTAAACGATGAAGACGTCGGTCTTGGCGGCATCTATTGTGTCGGCACTCAGCGCAAAGTCGTCATCAGGATGGTGGATCAATTTCACATAGCCTTGAACGGTACCCGTGCCGCCCTTGCCCTCGCCCTTGTTGCATGCAGGCAACAGCAAAACCACGGCCAAAAACGCCCATAATAGTTTTATCGTTCTGTTCATTTCATTGAGATTTAGGGGTGCAAAAATAAAAATTTCAGGGTTTGACGTGGGGAAAAACTCCCAATTATTATGCCAATCGGTGAAAAAATGGCTTGAAATGACTTTAAGAGTTTCATAATTCCAGTTCGGCGGTGGTTTTCTCGAAACCGTTGATGTTGGCACACACTTTTTTCAGCACGCTGACGAAAGTCTGCAAGTCGTCCTCAGAGATACCGCCAAGCAGTTCGTTCATCGCATTGATAGCCAATTGTTTGGAGGAGTCCTTGAGAACCATACCTTCATGGGTCACTACGATGTTGTTCACGCGACGGTCTTCCTTGGCGACGGAACGCATCACCAAGCCTTTCTTCTCCAAATTGTCGATGAATTGCGTCACCGAGTTCTTGTCCTTCTGGATGATGAAAGCGATGGCCTGCTGGGTGAGCGTACCCTCGTTCCAAAGGGTGTCCATGACAAGGTACTGCTCCGCTGTCAGGTTAACGCCCTTTTTTTTGAACACCTCGGCAAGGTATTTCTTAAGTCTGCAATTCAGGATGTTGACATACACGCCAACTTGTTTCACGAGAATCATATTATCACGGTTTTGGGATTATCTCATTTTTTGACTGTGCAATAATACGAATTAAATTTGAATAAGCAAAAAAAGTTTCCTTGCGGTGAATAAATTGATAGTCAGAAACAAAAAAGGCAATGGCTTTGAAATTCACAAATGAACCCTAAAGCCATTGCCTATTATAGACAACAGGTTATTCCCTATATGGGGAATCTGATTTCGGAAGATTTTTAGTCTTCCTTGCGTTTCTTGGCGACCAAGTAGGCTCCGCCCATGCCCAACAGCATCACGATGCCGCTGCCCACAGGAGCGTCAAAGTCGTTGCTGCTGCCATGCTCGTTCGGCAGGCTGATGGCAGGACCTTCACCGTCACGCATGGGACCATCGTTGCTGATGCTGCCTTTTTGGAACAAACCACCCTGGGCCATGCCCATGCACGTCATTCCGAG
>CAMZEK010000066.1 GCA_947305795.1 uncultured Bacteroidales bacterium
TGGATGCGTCCTTTCGACCCCGCACAGGTCAACTTCACGCTGACGGAAGCCAACTCTTACCAATATGGCTTCTTCGTGCCGCAAGATGTCAATGGTCACATCGACCTGATGGGCGGCTGGAACAGCTATGAAGCCAAACTCGATGCCTTGTTCAATGCGCCCTCTAACCTGACAGGCCGCGAGCAACCCGACATTACGGGCCTTATCGGGCAATACGCCCACGGCAATGAGCCGAGCCATAACACCGTGTATATGTACAACTTCGTCGGAAAGCCGACCAAGACGCAAAGGTATGTGAAGCAAGTGATGGACGATTTCTACACCGACCGCCGCGATGGTTATGCCGGCAACGAAGACTGCGGCCAGATGTCGGCTTGGGGTGTGTTCTCCGCGATGGGCTTCTATCCTGCCACACCCGCTTCGGGATATTATGTGTTGGGTCTGCCGCGCTTCGAGCGCACAAGGCTGACCTTCGAGAACGGCAAGCAGTTTGAGGTCGTGGCCAAGAATTTGAGCGAGAAGAATTGTTATGTGCAATCAGTCAAATTGAACGGACAGCCTTTGGAACGCAGTTTCATCACCTTCGAAGAGGTCTTCAATGGCGGCACCTTGGAGTTCACCATGACCAACCAGCCCAATTCCACTTGGGCCACACAGCCTGAGAATTGTCCCGTGGTGCGCATCCAAACAGGCCCTATCGTCATCGTCCCGACCATCAATGCCAATTCCGACACCTTCTTCGACAGCCTTATGGTCAGCATGAGCCATCCCATGGAGAACGTGGAAATCTACTACACCTTGGACGGCAGCGACCCGGAGGAGAACGGTCTGCTTTACGAAACGCCAATTTGCATTAAGGAGAACACTGTTGTGCGTGCTGTCGCTGGGCAACAAGACCACCGTTACAGCCAAGAGATTGATGCCCAATACTATCTCATTGATGCTAACCGTAGCGTGAAGCTGGAAAACATGTACAACGAGCAATACGCGGCAGGCGGCCTCAAAGCCCTCATCGATCATCAGCGTGGTGGGGAGAACTTCCGCACGGGTTCATGGCAGGGCTATTATGGTGTTGACCTCATCGCCACCATCGACCTGGGTGCTTCGAAACGCATCAACCGCTTGGCAGGTAGCTTCTTGCAGGAGGTGTACTCTTGGATTTGGATGCCTAAGGAAGTGGAGTATTTCGTCAGCGACGACGGCAAGAACTTCCGTAGCGTCGGCAAGGTGAAGAATGACGTGCCGATAGATGCCGACGGTGCTTTCATCCAAGAAATGGCAGTGCGTCCGCGCACCAACGCCCGCTACGTGAAGATGGTGGCCAAGACCATCGGCATCTGCCCTGAGTGGCACGTCGGCGCTGGTCAGAAGGCCTGGATCTTCTGCGACGAATTGGTGATAGAATAATCTTTAAATCTTTAAATCTTTGAATCTAAAATCTTTAAATCATATTATATGAAAGAATCCATCGTAATTCTCGCCGGCGGCGGTCCGGCACCTGGCATCAACACGGTCATCAGTACCGTGGCCAAAACCTTCCTCAAGAGCGGTTATCGCGTCCTCGGCCTCAATGAAGGCTATAAAAACCTCTTCAAACCCAATCCCGAAGTAGTCGAGATGGACTTCCTCTATGCAGACGCCATCCTGAAACAAGGCGGCTCGGCTCTGAAGATGAGCCGTTACAAACCGAAGAATGAGGAGTTTAACACAGAGTTCTTTGTCAAGAACAACATCAAGCTGTTGGTCACTATCGGTGGCGATGACACCGCTTCGACGGCCAACCGTATCTCCAAGTTCCTGGAAAACAACAACGTGAAAATCCAGAACATCCATGTGCCCAAGACCATTGACAACGACCTGCCGTTGCCAGAGGGCAGCCCAACCTTCGGCTACTATTCTGCCAAGGATGCAGCTGTGCATTTGGTTCAGACCATCTACGAAGACGCCCGCACCAGTGGCAACTGGTTCGTCATCTCCGCCATGGGGCGCGAGGCCGGTCACTTGGCCTTTGGCATGACGTCAGCCTGCCATTGCCCGATGGTGGTCATACCCGAGATGTTCAACCACGCAGAAGTCACCTTCGACGCCATCATCAAGTTGGTGGTCAGCTCCATCGTGAAGCGTAAGCTGCTGGGTGTCAACTATGGCGTGGTCATCATCAGCGAGGGTGTGTTCCACTTCATGAGCGACGAGGAAATCGAGAAGTCTGGTGTGGCCTTCACCTACGACGAGCATGGCCATCCTGAATTGGGCAATGTCAGTAAGGCGCACATCTTCAACCTCTTACTGCAACAGCGCTTGAAGGTTCTCGGCCTCAACGTGAAGAGCCGTCCCGTGGAAATCGGCTATGGTATCCGCTGTGTCGAGCCGAATGGTTACGACTTGACCTACTGCTCGTTGCTTGGCTACGGCGTGAAGAAGCTTTTCGACAAGGGCGTGAGTGGCGCTATGGTCACCGCCAATCCGAAGGGCGAAATCGTGCCGTTGTACCTGAAGGATGTGGAAGACGAAAACGGCAAGATCAAGCCGCGTTTGGTTAACCTGAATGGCCCGAAGGCCGAGTTGATTTTCAACGACGGTCTGCAATACATCACCCCTGCCGACTATGAATCGGCCAAGACGTACCTGCCGAATCCGGAGGACTACGACTTCAAGAAAATCTTGAAATGGTAATGCGTTGTAGG
This sequence comes from uncultured Bacteroidales bacterium, assembly GCA_947305795.1. Lineage (GTDB taxonomy): Bacteria > Bacteroidota > Bacteroidia > Bacteroidales > F082 > Limimorpha. Next base: position 2,685 of record CAMZEK010000066.1, read on the forward strand.
GCTGTCGTATTACGGCACCCGCTGATGATTTGACATACAGCAGCTGTCACAGTGTGACAGTCCTACAACCACGATGTGACAGCCCCTCGAACTAAAAACAGAAAGCCGCCTCCAATCTGGGGACGGCTTTCAATGAATATGAAAACAAAAGCTTTACTTTCTTACATTTACCTTCTGCACCATCACACTGTTTTCTGTCTCGATGCGGATGAGATACATGCCCGATTCGTAGCGACTCATGTCAAGGATGGTGTTGCCCTCGGCTGTGGTTTCTTGGAGCTTTTGTCCCAAGAGGTTGCTTATGCTGATGTGCATCGCGCTTTGACCTTCGATGTTGAGCAGGCTGTTGGTCGGGTTGGGGTAGAGGTTGACGTTCGCGGTGTTCTCCTTAACATCCGTAATTATAATCAGAACATCCAAATACTCCGATTCGCACCGCTCGTCTCCGCGAATGTAAACGCAATTGACGGAGTAATAAACAAATTCGCCTTGAATCAAATCAAAGGTGTTGTCGAAATATTCAAAGCTGTTGCTGCCATCAAAGGGAATCTCTGCAATCAGTTCATCGGACTTATAGGCACCAACGGAACGGACAACTTGGAAATGGTCAAGATTTGCGGTGATGGTGGGCTTGTCCCAACTGATGTAAGCACCGAATTCATCGCTATTGTGCCATTGGTACTCGCCTTGGAGGTTCTGCACGGGATAGCAGACCAAAGGACTGTACTCGCAGTTGTTGTCGTAGGTCAAAAACACGCCGTCCTCAAGCTCGTCGCTGACGAAAAGCTCGTTGCCATCGTAGTCGAAGATAGTGAAAGAGCATTCAAAATCAGTGTCGTAGTCCTCGGAAGAGTGGTACCAGCCGTGGTTCCAGATGAAGTTGAGGTTGCCTTTTAGCAAGGGCAGGGCGACGGTTTGTTCCGAGCCTTCCGTCATGGTGATGATGGCGATGCGTTGGCCGCTTTCGGAAGTCACGCTGATGGCCGCGCCTTTCCAGCCGTTGTCGCCGTCATCATGGAGTTGGAAGATGACATCGCACTTCTCACCAACCAAAAGGCTGCGGTAAGTGGTGCGGCTGATGCCGGCCTCGTTGGTGACGAAGATGGAATATTCGTAGAGGCCAGGAACGAGTCCACTGTCCTCATAGCTCATCTCGGCACCCACTTGGGCATCGGAGAAGGTGGCAATGACCTCGAAGTTACGGCGCAAGGTGACCGACTCGATTGAAGTCAAGGTGTTGCCGTTGAGGTCGGTGGTGGGATTGGTCCAACTGAGGGAGACACCGTCAAGCGTGGCTTTCTCAATGGCCAACATGTTATTCACGCTGTCGGGGCGTTGGAAATACTCATCCGTGTTCGGGACGATGTGACCTGTGAAGCCGTTCATCATGTTGAAAGCGTATTTGGTGGTGTTCAGGGCACCGATGGGGCACCAGGCATCGTCGCGACCGCTCCAGCCCCAGTTGAAGTGGAAGTAGTCGTTCTCGTCATAGCCGTCGCACACGAAGGCGTGGCCGCCCTGCATGTTGTCGTCGGAACCGCTGTAGTAGAGGGGAATTTGCTCGTCCAAACCAGCGGCTTTCAGCATGTCAGCCCATACCTCGTTGGAGTAGCCCATGCCAGGCCAAAAGTTATAGTTGATGATGTGGTCGTCGCAGTTGTAGCGGAAATAGTTGCGTAACGCAGGTGGCACGTCGTCGGAGTAGGCCCCGCTGCCGTTGCCGCTGTATTGCATATTGACAGCAATGCCGCAGTGGTGCAGGAATTGGGCGATGAAATAGATCTCGTCCTCGGTGCTGGTGGAGTCCAAGACATTGGGCATCAGCTCGAAATGATAATCGGTCTCGCCGAAGTTGGCGGTTTGTTGGGCATAGCCGTTAGGGTGGTAGGTGTGTGAGCCTGTGCCTCTGTCGGGCCAATCCCAGAATTTCATTACCTGCCCCATGGCCGTGGCAACGCAGCCCGCAAATACATGGCCTCCATTGCCGAGGGTGTCGGGGAGGCTAACGGGGCATTGGCTATTCCAAGGATAATTCTGGTGCCAATGGGTCTGGCAGAGCGGGCCGACCACAACGCGTGTCTGACTGCCACGGTTGAGGCTGCCTGTCTCGCTCACTTGTTTCCATTCGGCCACGATGTCGGGTGTGGCGTTGAGGTTATGTTCGCGGACGTACTGGATTTCCTCGCGGAAACCGTCAAGGGTGAAACGGAAGCCGTCAGCCACGTCGTTCGGATTGTATTTACCTGTGGTGGAGTAGGCGAGAATGGGCTTCACGCGGTCGTCGCCAGCGATGATGACGAAGCCTTCGCCGTTTTCGACGTTGAAGACGTAATAGTCAACACCGTTGCGTTCGACGGCAGCCGAAACTAAATGCAGTTGGATGTCAGCGCTTTTTTGGCCGACAGCGGTGGTGCTCAGGAACTTGGCGCCGATTTTTTGGGCCTTCAGTTGGTCGACAGGGCCGGCCATTACGCTACCGATTGTGGCAGCGATAAGGCAAAAAGTCAAAGTCAGTTTTTTCATATAGGGATGCTTTGTATTTGATTTCGAGGGGGCAAAGATACTCTCTTTTTTTAATTTAGGTGACCAAAATGGGAAAAAATAACGGAGCATTGGCTTTTTCTGTGCTCCGTTGTCTTGATGTGAATGAAAGCGTCTTAGGCTTCACCCTTGGGCGTTTCTGGCACAGGACCGTATTGGTTCTCGGTGGGGTTGCCAGGCTGTGCCCACCATACGATGAGGATGATCCAGCCGATGACTGGAATCAGGCTGAGAAGCATGAGCCAGCCGCTTTTGTTGATGTCGTGCAGGCGGCGGACACCCAAGCCTAATTGGGGCAACAAAATAGCGATGCTCCATACGCTGGAGAGCCAAACGCCAGCTTTGCCCAAGCAACCTAGGATGGCACTGACGATGAAGTTGAACAGGAAGAACCACCAGAACTCAGGACGCGAGGCGCGGCCTTCAAAATTGACGTAGTTTTTCAAGATGACACTCTTGACGATGGCGATAATGTCGTTAAAACTCATATTGTTATGATTTAATGGTTAATGACGGTGCAAAGGTATAAAGTTATTTTCAGTAAGCAAAGTTTTTGTGGTATTTTTTGGGATATAGGCCTTTGAAGTCATGTCATTCCAACGTTGGATGGTGGGTAGGTTGGAATCTATGGCTTCAAAGGCCGTCATTAGGCTTTACTCCTACGAGCCGCCGCCCATAGATTCCAAGCTTCCCCACATGCCTGCGCAGGAATGACATGCGCGGCTATGCGGTCAATCTACCTTCAACTTCTTATACCTGAACCGTTTTGGCTCCACATAGCCGAGGCGTTTCAGCTTGTTTTCTTCGTACTCGGTGTAACTACCTTCAAAGAAATAGACCTGTGAATTGCCTTCAAAGGCGAGGATATGAGTGGCTACACGGTCGAGGAACCAGCGGTCATGGCTGATGATGACAGCACAACCCGCAAAGTTCTCCAAACCTTCCTCCAAGGCACGCAACGTGTTGACATCGATGTCGTTGGTCGGCTCGTCCAAGAGAAGTACGTTGGCTTCCTGCTTCAAGGTCAAGGCCAAATGCATACGGTTGCGCTCGCCACCTGAGAGCACGCCGGCTTTCTTTTGCTGGTCATTGCCTCCGAAGTTGAAACGCGATACGTAGGCGCGTGAGTTCATGCTGCGCTTGCCTAACTGAATGAGCTCATTGCCGCCGCTGATGACTTCCCAAACGGTCTTTTCGGGGTCGATTTCGGCGTGCTGTTGGTCGACATAGCCGATTTTCACGGTCTCACCCACCTCGAAAGTGCCCGAGTCGGGTTGCTCCAAGCCCATGATGAGGCGGAACAAGGTCGTCTTGCCCGCGCCATTCGGCCCGATGACACCCACGATGCCGCCTTGTGGCAAGCTGAAGTTCAGGTTCTCGAATAGGAGTTTGTCGCCGTATGCCTTTGTAACATCATGTGCTTCGATGACTTTTGTCCCTAAACGATCGCCATTGGGGATGTAGATTTCGAGTTTTTCTTCCTTTTCCTTCACGTCCTCGTTGAGCATTTTCTCATACGATTCCAAACGTGCCTTGCCCTTCGCGTGACGGGCTTTCGGGGCCATGCGCACCCATTCCAACTCTCTTTCGAGGGTCTTGCGGCGCTTGCTTTCGGTCTTTTCCTCCATCGCGAGGCGGGCGGTCTTTTGGTCGAGCCACGAGGAATAGTTGCCCTTCCACGGGATGCCTTCGCCTCGGTCGAGTTCGAGAATCCAGCCGGCAACGTGGTCGAGGAAGTAACGGTCGTGGGTGACGGCGATGACGGTGCCCTTGTACTGCTGCAAATGGCTCTCCAACCATTGGATGCTCTCGGCATCAAGGTGGTTGGTAGGCTCGTCAAGGAGCAGGATGTCAGGCTCTTGCAAGAGAAGCCTACATAAAGCCACGCGGCGACGCTCGCCGCCAGAAAGGTTGCGCACGGGCGTGTCGCCGTCGGGACAGTTCAATGCGTCCATGGCGCGTTCCAATTTGCTGTCGAGTTCCCAAGCGTCGTGCTGCTCGATGAGTTCGGTGAGTTCGCCCTGACGGGCAATCAGTTTGTCGAAGTCGGCGTCGGGTTCGGCGAACTTGTTGTTGATTTCCTCGTATTCCTTGAGGATGTCGACGATTTCCTGCACGCCTTCTTCCACCACTTGGCGGACGGTCTTGTTGTCATCAAGTTGTGGCTCTTGGTCAAGCATCCCGACCGAATAGCCGGGCGAGAAGACCACTTCGCCGTTGTAGGATTTCTCCTTGCCCGCGATGATGCGCAGCAAGGTCGATTTTCCCGCTCCGTTCAGGCCGATGATGCCGATTTTGGCGCCATAGAAGAAGGAGAGGTAGATGTCTTTCAGGATTTGTCGCGACGGCGGGATGATTTTGCTTACGCCCACCATCGAAAAGATGATTTTTTTGTCGTCGGGTTGTGCCATATTCTTGTTGTTGTGTTGTTCGTTTTATGTGTATGCGCGGGGAAAATTCCCTGCTTAATGTCCTGTCGCCCCTATGGGGCTTGGTTCATCGCATCTTCCAAGATGCTCGTCGCTTTCCCCCAATCATAAACGCGGTTCGTGAAATCAAACCCCGCTTGGGCGAGGCGTTTGGCCTTGTCGTTGTCGGTGAGGAGGGTGATGATATGCTGCGCCAGTTCCTCAGCGGTGCTACCGACCATGATTTCCTCATTTGGTTTGGCGCCTAAAGAGGCGTTGGCCAAGGGTGAAGTGATGGCGGGCAGGCGCATCGACATGGCTTCCAATAGCTTGTTTTGCAGGCCTGTACCGATGCGCATCGGGGCGATGAACACACGGCTTTGTGCGTAAGCATCGCGAATGTCATCAAGCCAGCCACTGACGATAATACGGTCACAGGCGGCTTTCTTGACCTTGGGGTCAGGGGTGGCACCGGCAATGTAAAGGGTCGTTTCAGGTCGCGACTTCCAAACGATGGGCAGGATGTCGTTGGCCAAATATTCCACGGCATTCACGTTGGGCGGATAACTCATGTTGCCCGTGAAGACGAGGTCGTATTTCTTCTCACGCTCCATCGGCTTGAAATAGTCGTGGTCCACGCCGTTGGGAATGATGAGGATTTCATCGCGCTTTTCGTGCGGAAATAGTTGTCTGTCAGGCTCACTGATGATGGTTTTCACATCGAAATCTTCAAAGACGGCGGCTTCGTAACGCTTCAAGCGGCGGTACTCCATATTGAATACAGGTCGCGTGACGAAAGAAGCAATGTCGGCGCGGCGTTTCATGCCGTAGGAGAAAATATCTTGATAGTCAATGGCTTTCGGGATGTCTTTGTGTCGGATGTACTCTGCCGTCCTCAGCAGTTGCCCGTAAAGCATATCAGGCTTGTGTTTGGCAATCAGTGCGTTGACTTTCTTGGCGGCCTTGTGGTTGAAGAAATAGCCGCATTGTAGGGGCAAACCCTTGAAAAAGGCGCGAACGAGGCCCAAAAGAATTTGCGGCTTCGTCACCTTGATGAAACTGATGGACTGGCAATAGGGCTGCAAAGCGCGAAAAGCGTCCTGCTCGTTGACCTTCGGGTTGTCGTTGAGGGCGCAAAGGACAATTTCATTGCGTTTGGCGAGTTGCTTTATCTGGTTGAAAGCCCGCAATTTGTCACCTTTTTCCAGCGGATAGGGTATGCGGGGCAAGAGTACAAAAATCTTCATTTCGTCAGAATTCAGGGTACAAATATAGAGTTTTTTTGTTACACGCAGAATACGCTGAATTATGAGAAACGCAAAGTGACGCAAAATTTGTATCCGGTAGGTTCTGCGATTTCTGCGGATTCTGCGTGAAATAAACTCGAATTCTGCGTGAGATTACAGGAAAGTAATCTTGCTCCCGGGTTTAATCTGCTCATAAAACATCAGCAGACGGGCGATGATTTTGCGGTTGTCGTAGGTCTCTTCGACGAGTTTTCGTGCGGCTTGGCCAATTCTGACGGCAGTCTGCGGGTTCTCGTTGAGGCTGCGGATGGCTTCAACCAGCTTGGCAATGTTCTCGGCGATGATGATGTTCACCTCCTCATCGTAAAGGATGCCTTCTGCACCGACGCGAGTGGTGATGACGGTTTTGCCCATTGCCATCGACTCGATGATTTTGATACGAATGCCACTGCCAGCCAAAAGAGGCACGATGGCCACATCGTTTTCAGCCACAAACGCCTTGGCATCAGGCACTTCTCCGATAACGTCCACATGCGGGTTTTTCAGTACGGTTAGCCATTCGGGCATATTGCGTCCGGCAAGGTGGTAGACGAAATCGGGCACTTTCTCCACGGTCTTGGGCAGCACTTCCTCGATGAACCAGCGTATGCCTTCCTCGTTGGGCATCCAGTTCATGGAGCCGATGTGGTAG
>CAMZEK010000067.1 GCA_947305795.1 uncultured Bacteroidales bacterium
CTAACCAATAATCATTTGCCGTTTGTGCCGATGCGAATGTCGCTGTCAATAGCATAGCCAGTAGAAGTGGGAATCGTCTATAGTGTTTCATCTTCTTTTTTGTCTTTTTCAATTCGTTTGGCGAAGGTAAAAAAAAGACAAGAAACAATTCCCGGCAAATCCCCAAAATTGGGAGTCAAGAGTGTAAGTCTGAAAATAGTTTCAGAGTTTTGTTACTACTTAGTCTCAAAAGTGATTCCTTTGCGTATTTTGGAGAGCATCTGTGGAGTGATGCAAAGGAACGAGGCGATATCCTGCAAGTCGAGCAAATGAACGATGCCAGGACAGCGTTGCAGTAGCATTTCGTATCGCTGGCGTGGTGTTGCTCGAAAGAAATCAAGGTAGCGGCCTTTTATTTGCCAAAGGAAGTGTTCGCCAATGAGACTGCGTAGTTCCATCCTTTCGCTGCTCTCGCCGAACCACTTCAGCAGTTGCTCACAACTTACGCGGAACACGCGGCTGGTCACCATTGCCTCAATAGTGTTCTGCGACGGACGTCCATAAAGACCTGCTGGATAGTCGCCCACAAACTCGCCATCAAACGAAATCCATGTGATATGTTCCCGCACGTTGTCAATGCCTCGCACTGTGTATTTGAAGCATCCCTCGGCCACGAAGCCGAACCATTTCGACGGTTCGCCCTCATGCTCTATCCGTTCACCTTTGCGGTAAACGACCGCCTCGCCCTCCTGCTCGCAAAACTCCCGCAGCACTTGGAGGTCAATACTATCGTTGCTGAATTTATGTTCCATCGTTTGCCGCCTCGTGGTTTTATGGATGTTAATGCGCCGCGCAAAGGTACAAGTTTTTGAAGTATCAGGGGAAAAGGAACGTTTTTTGTTTCTTCTGTTGCATTTTCGGAAATGGTTGTTATAAAAATCCCCGCCGTTTCGTTTGTTTTAGAATAAATCAGAATGTGTGCCTGTTTGCAGAAACAGGAGCGTCAGTTGGGTGTCGTTTTGCTCCCAAGTCATGAGCCAGTCGGGTTGGATGTGGCACTCCCAGATCTCCCGCTTTTGGTTCACGAGTTTGTGTGGACGGTACTCTCGGGGGAGTGAGCCTTGTTCGGCAAGCAAATCGATGGCGTCCTTTATCAACTTTATGTTCAAACCGCGCTTTACACAGCGTTTTAAGTCCTTATTGAAGCGGTTGGAGTAGTCAATTTGGTACATAGCCTAAGATTTGTTGAAACATGTCGTCAACGCTGTCGGCATGAGTTACCCTGCCATGCTCAATGTCGTCCATCGCCTCACGGAAACCGGCGGTCTTGGTGATGTCGTACTCCTTGGGCTTGGTTTTCTTCTCTTTTACCGATACAACGCCGCGCAACATGCTAATTGCCTGCTTGATTTGTTCAAGCATCGAAACGTCTTCTATCTTTACTGTCAGTTGTGTCATAGCCCATTTGTTTTTATTGTTAACGGCTGCAAAGTTACAAATTATCTACCAAACTATAAATCATTTACCGAAGAATCCGCGCATAGGCAAAAAACAGAGGCGCACCGTCCGGTGCGCCTCTGTAGGGATTGTATAGGAGTAAAGATTAAATCGCATCAATAAATTTCACGACAGCATCGCGGTCTTTCTTGTCTAGCTCGCGGAATTTCTCCACCGAGCGGCGGGCGTCGCTTTGGGCGTTGCCGTGCCACATGATGGCTTCGATGACGGTTTGGGCGCGGCAGTCGTGCAAACGGTCGCTACGACCCGTGCAGATGGCCGACAGACCACGGCCCCAAAGCGGGGTGGTGCGGCACCAGCCCGTGCGGATGTCGTTCTCCATGTGGAGCTTGTGCTGGATGTAGTCGCTGTAAGGCCATATCTTCTGGTTGGGATAACGTGGCAGACGCGCATCACCATCGGCGAAGAAGCCGGTCGGGTCGGTGAACATGTCGTCGCCAGTTTGCCATGAGGGACGGTGGCAGTAAGCGCAGCCCATCTCCTTGAAGAGTTCCTTGCCGCGCTGCACATCGGGGTCGTCTAGGTTGCGGGCGGCGGGAACGGCCAAGCCACGATGCCACACCATGAAGTCGACATAGTCCTCGTCTTTCATCTCAGGCACTTTCATCTCGGCAGGGATTTGGTCGTTCATCATCAGGTAGTTATAGATGTCGGTCTCCACGTTGCCCGTGAGCTTGTACTGTGGGAAGTAGTTGTAGAACTCGGCCTGCACGTCGGGGTCTTGCGAGGCTTTGGTGGCGTAGGCGGCAGTCATGTAGTGGCCCATCTTTGTGCGGTGCGTCACGTTGGTGATGTTCCAGATGGCGTTGGCACCAGGAGCATCCTGCAAGGGCCCGCGCGTAAGGGCATAGGTGTATTTTTTCGGGTGTGTCGTGTTGCCGTACAAGCCCGTGGGCGCCCAGTCGCCACCAGCCCACATCGCGGGGTTGAGGCCGTTCTGCATGTAACCGTCGTTTTCTTCTTTCTGGTACTGCGCCTTCAGCGAATCGTCGGGGATGGCGTCGATGAGGCCGGTGCCGTAGATGCCGATAGTCGACTCTAAGCGACAGACGAAATCGCCGTAGGAAATCGGGTTGCCGCCCACTTCAAGTGGCACGTAGAAGGCGTCTTCGGGGATATAAACCTCGGGATAGGTAAGGCTATAGCGTTCGCCGTCAGGGAACTGGTTGCCCCACTCGTCGGTGTAACTGAGCCAGTTGATTTGGATTTTGGTCTCGTCCAAAGGAGCCTTGAAGGGTGCGACGGCCTTGGTTTGAGGCATTCCCGTGTAACTGCTCAGATAAGTGTCGTTGCGGTCGGTAAAGACGAGTAGGTAGCCGTTGCCCCAGTCGTCGGCGCGGTAGCGGCTCATGCGCATCCCATGGCCGTAGCCGGGGTGACAAGCGATACAACTGCTGCGGATGTAAAGCGGCCCGAGGCCGTTGAAAGGCGGGTTGTTCTGTGTGTAGTTGCGCTCAAAAAAAGCCTCACCGTTCTTGAAGGCCCGTGTCAGTCCGGCCTGCTCGGTGGCGGGAGTGGGGTCTTCGTAAGCCGTGGCCGAGGTGTTGAAGGTAGTGCCTAATTCACCTCCGGCGTAGGTGTCTTCGCTGACGACAGCCGGGACGGGGTCGTCAGGCTTGCAGGAAAACATGAACATGAGGCCTGCAAGGGCAATGATTGCTAAATGCTTGTGATTAAACATGATACTTGTGTTTTTGGTATTGACTATTTCTCGTTCAAAGCGGCCTTGGCGTCGCTCAGCACGTCGGAGAGGTTCTGGCAGGCTTCCATGGCTTCGCCGGCGGAGGCGTCAAGGTAATTGGTAACGAAAGGCGCCTTCATGTGGTTGATTTTGTCGATGGCGTTGCTGATGGCGTTGACCACTTTGGTGTCCAAATCGGCGTTGAAGTCCTTGATAAAACGATGCAAGGAGAGGCCTTCGTCGCGTTCGCCTTCGTTGCCGCCCATGTAGGCGTTTTGGATGCTGGTGATGTTGTCGGCAAAGTCGGTGATGGACTTTTGGCTGTAGGGCGATTCCACGTAGGTCGGGTCGTCGCCGGTGTGGGGCTTCCCGATTTTGGAGGTGCCCACTTCGTCGGAGATGTTGATGCAGCCGTCGAGGATGGCTTGCAGGGCTTGGGTGCGGGTGGCGTAAGTGCTGCCGGCCTGTCCCGCAAGGGTCATGTTCTCGCCGTAGGTGTTGCCGTTGGCGAAGGTGGTGTTAAACTCCAGTTCCTCAAGCAAATCCTTGTGGGCTTGCGGGGTGTCGTCGTTCCAACTCACTTCCAACTGGTAGCAGTGGTTGCGCAGATCGCGGGCCACGGCCACCACAAAAATCATGTAGTCGTCGGTGATTTCGCTGATGGGACGGGTTTGTCCGTTGCGGAAAAGGATGTACTCAAGTCCATGGAATCCAAGAAGTTGCGGTGCAAGTTTCTCCTTGGCGATGGAGCCGTCCTCGTCTTGGGCGAGCAGAGCAATGAGGTCGAGTTGCGACATGAGGCTGTTGAACTCGGTCTCGTCCAAAGGCCATGAGTCGATGTGCGGGTCGATGCCGAAGTCGGAGGCGGCACCGAACAGGAAAGCTTCGCTCATCTCCCACCAGTGGCGGGCTTCGAGGAAGGAGGCGCAGGCCTTTTCGAGGTTGGCTTGGGTCTTGTCTGCCTTCAGGGTCTCAAGGTCGCCCACCAAGGTTTGGGCTTTGGCGGCGAGGTTGCCATAAGTCGGGTAGACGGTGTGGTTAAGGTACTGCTTGATGATGGCATCTTTGGTCTCAATGTTGGCCTCATCTTGCGTTTCGTTGGTTTTGTTGCAGGCACTGAAGCTCACTGCAAACAAGGCTGATACAGCCATCAGCATGGCATTTTTGAATACTTTTTTCATTTTTATTGGTGTTTTAATTGTGTTGTTTCGTGAAAAAACCACTATACGCCACGCCCAATGAGAATGATGGCTCGTCGTTGAATTGCTCCTTCAGGAAGCGTTTGGCGTATTCTGCTTTGATAACGACCTGTTTGATAGGATAATAGTTCACGCCGAGAGTCATCACGTGGCGTTCGGTCCATTCGTAGGAGGTAAGCGCACCCTCGTAGGGGATGTAACTGTCGTAGTAGTCGTAACGGCCAAAGAGATAGAGTTTTTGGTCGCCGGTGTTGCGCATGGGGCGCATGATGTCGTAAGCAATCTCGCCGCCGCAGGCAATGGCGGCCTCACCGACCAACGAGCGCGGATAGGGCGAAAAACTCTGATGGTTCTGGTTTTTGTTGTAGGTGGAGATGATGGCGGCTTCGCCGAGATGACCGTAGTCGAAGTTGCCGCGAACGACAAGCCCTTTGGCCTTGTAGTCGAACTCAGCCGTGCCGATGACGACGGTGCCTTTCACGTTCTTGTATTTCTCGGCCTCGTTAGTGATGAGGTCATTATTAAAAGTGTTGCCGACGTAGCCGCTCACGCCCCAATGGAAATTCTTGATACTGTAGTTGTCGATGCGCAGAGCACCGGCAAGGCGGTTGGCCACACGGAACTCATAGGCCGATGCCGAGCCGTTCTTCACCCAGTTGGCATTGTTGAACATGTTGGAGTTGAGCGAGGGCACCACAATGGCCTCGTATCGCCAGTTGCCGAGTTTTCCCCAAAGGCTGATGCCCGTCTCGTGCCAAGTGCAGGGTAGGATGTTGAACTCGCCCTCGGGACGGTAGCAGGTGAAAAACTCGGTGGGCAGGTGGGCGTTGTTGGTCTGTCCGACGGGCACGATGATGTGTCCCGCACGGATGTTGAAACCCTTTCCGAATGACTTCTGAATCCAGAACTGCTCCAAGGCCACCTCGCCGCCGCGCTCGATCTCGTGCTCGAACTCGCCAGTTTCCTCAGCCTCGATTTCAACGGCCACTTCGTTGCCGCCGTGTTCAAACTCGATTTCGCTTCCCATGCTCCAGCCCTTACCGAAGTCGTAGCCGAGATTGATGACCACATGGGGCAAGTCGACGCGGCCATGGCCCTTGGCGTCTTTGTATTGCTCGGGACGGGAATAGCGGAACATGTTGTCGCTGTAGAAGTTACGGGTATAAACGGCCTCGCCGTAGCCACCCACGGTAAGCCGCGACAAGGAGAATAGTTTTGTTGAATCAGCCTGTGTGTTTTGGGCTTGCAAGGCACTGACACTCAATGCCAGACCCAATGCCGCACATTTTACAATCGTTTTTAGTTTCATAATCGAATCCTTTTTATTCAAATACGATTGCAAAATTCCGCATTTCAAGAAAGCGGGTTTATCCCCAATGTTTGGGGTTTTTGCCATGCTGCATAGTCAAAAATGAGGATGGCTTTTTGCTTCTCTTTGGGTCTGAGAGAATAAAAATCTGCAATTCGGGAGAGGCATGGGCTACAGTTTTTTGTTATTTTTGCGATATCTAACTTTTTCTTACCTTTGCTTTCACAAATATCTTAACCATGGCAACAAAGAAATATCCATTAGGCATTGCTTTTGGTGGCGGTGGGGCGAGGGCGGGAGCCCACTGCGGTGCGCTTCAGGCACTGAAGGAATTTGGCATCAAGCCAGACGTTGTTTCGGGCACCAGCGCAGGAGCGCTTGTGGCGACACTCTACTCGTCAGGTTTCACCCCCAAGCAGATGATCGAAACCTTTCAGGGGATGAACTTCTTCAAGGACATTGTCGCACCAAGCGTGCCGAAAGGTGGTTTGTTTGACTCGCATCCGTTGGTGGAGCTGCTTCAGAAGCAATTACCTTACAGCCGTTTGGAGGAGTTGCCTGTGCCGACCTTCATTGTGGCTTCCGATTTGGAACATGGGGTGCCCAAAGTGTTCACTAAAGGAGAGCTTGCTCCTCGGGTGGTGGCCTCGTGTTCCATCCCAGTTATCTTTCAGCCGATATGCATCAACGGAATCCATTACGTCGATGGCGGAGCGTTCCAAAACCTTCCCGTGTCAGCCATCCGGCAAAAATGCGAAAAGGTCATCGCGTTCAATCTCTTTCATTTAGAAGAAGAAAAATATAAGGACACCCTTGTTTCGGTGGCTTACCGTGCTTTCGTAATGATGATGGTGTCAAATGTGGCCGCTGACACAGCTCAAGCCGACCTTTCCATAGAACTTGACACCTCTGACTGCAAAGCCTACGACATATCGAAGATTGAGGACCTGTTTTTCCGTGGCTATGAGAACACCGTGAAAGTCTTGGAGGAGAACGGGTACCAACGTGTTCTTCCCAAGGAAGTTATCGACTTCCCCAAGAAGAAGCACAAGGCTTTAAGGAAAAGGTAATGCCAAAAAAGAGTGATTTCGAGAAAAGGGTAGATATATTACTCAGCAGTTGTGTCGACAAACCGCTTTACCAATGCCTCGTATGGATAAAGTCCGTCAGCATTGGCACTCAGCCCTTTGAGCTGGATAGGAAACACCATAGGCGGGTTCTCCAAGTCCAACAAGCTCATCTGGCGCAATTGTTCGGTGCTTTGGTAAACGAGGCTGAGCGAAGCAAACAATTGTCCCTCAGTATTTTCCCATTTCTCGATGACTAACTTGCAGCCGATGGGCGTCTTTTTCTCAATGGTCTGTGGCAGGCTGTAGTCTTCTGCATCCAGCGCAGCCAACACACTGCCGATGTTGGAGTCGTGGCCACAAAGGAAGGTGAACTTGCGTCCGTCACTTTGCAACTCCTCCAACATCGTCCGTAAGAGAGGATGTGCCACCTGTCGTGCCACGGCAGGCGCAGTGAACAACACATCGCCGTACCAGTCCTTGATGGCGGAAATGTTTTCCCAATCCTTCCAACTTAAGGTATCGCCAAAGGCAGCCTTTACTGCATCGGGTTCCTCGTAATATTGCAGGACGAGCGCATCAGCGGCCTGACAAGCAAGGCGCAGCGATCCACCCATGCCAGGTTCACGGTTCTTGATGAGATACACATGCACATCGTCGGTGCGGAAATGGCAGGTGTCGCCTTCAACGCAGGCCGCACTTTGCTCCATGTCGAGCACTTGTTCCAGTAATTTATAGTTCTCCTTCATCTTTTCCCCTATTCCGATGATGCCATTTTCTCCGCCCATCTTGGCAATCTGTTGTTGGGCCAGCGTCTTGAAGTCTTCGTTGTCGTCAGTGATTTGGGGAAGGAAAACAGGGTCCATTTTGTCTATCTCGCAATGGTATTCGATGCGGACGTTGGCCACGGGGAGCATCCCCGAGGAGAAATATTGCGCGGTGGCGATGGTGCGCTGCTTCGAGTTGGCATAGAAACGCATGGTGCCCTCAACGGGGATTTCGTTTTCTTGCATCAGTCCCTCGCTGACAAGCCATTTGCGGAAATATTGGCCCATCATCGTTTCTAGTGCTCCGCCGCGCAACGATAGTTCGCTTGGTGCCGACGACCAATGGTACCATTCATGAGGCGTGATGCGTTGCAACGTTGAGGGTTTTCCTGAAAGTGGCGAGCGGATGTTGTGGCGGCTCAGCACCACGACTTGTTTCAAGGTGTATCGCTCATGGAAATCGTCTGGACGGTCAGCTTGGGCAAAAGCGGATGACAATGCCACAAGCAAAAGAAGACATAGAATGATTCTCGAATGTTTAAACATAAGCCACTTTATTTTGCCGCAAAAATATGCTTTTTTCCTTTATTGTCCCTTGTTTATAACACCTATATCTAAGACAATGGATGGTTTTGCTTTCTTTGGAAATCAAGGAATTACCGATGTAAACAACGGGGAGTCAACGGCTCACGAATTCCATGCCAAAATCCTTGCACAAGGTTTGGGCTGTCCGATGTCCGGTCTCCGCTGCAGGAGGCAGACCTCCGGAAAAACTTACCCGTTGTCCCGTGAAATAAATGCCGGGAGCATAGCGGATGGGGGCGTGCGGGACGCGCTTGCCAGCTTCCCATTGGCTCATGTAGCTTCCCTGGAAGGTGTCGCAGTAGCGTTCGTAGGTGAGCGGTGTCGCCATGTCGGTCACTTCCACGGAGGTCTTGATTTCGGGCATTCTGTCGGCAAGACGGTCGATTAGGAGCGCTATCGTTTCCTGTTTTTTGGCTGCATAACTCCCGTCGGCTTTGGCTGCAGCCCAGTAGGCATAGCTGTCGCCATGAAGGAGACAGGTGAGTACGGTGCATCCTGGGGGTGCATACAAGGTTTCTTTTGCATAGTTATTGACAATCAGTGTCTTATAGGTGATATTTGCCACGGTAAAAGGACGCTGGAGCACCAGTTGCATGGAGCGGGGATAGGCATTCAGATCGGCCTTGATGCCCAAACCGATGAACATGCACTGCGTGGTTTTCAAATGTTGGCGCATGCGTTGCGCCCAGCGTTCCTGCAAAGGTTCACCAAAGAGCTTGTCGATGGCTCTGCGGGCATCCATGGAGATGATTACTGCATCGGCTTGAAGCGTTTCGGAAGCCGTTTGCACGCACACGATATTACCTTTCTTTGCAAGAGAAAGGGCTGGTGTATGGTAGTGGATTTTCCCGCCGAGTGAGGTAAGGCAATCCGCCATGTTCTGCGCCATCCGAAGGGAACCACCTTGGGGATATCCACTGTCTCCGGCGCTGAAAGTGCTTAAGGTATAGATGAGGGAAAGCGCATTGATGCTCGGATCCACCACCGCTCCCAACAGGGTGCGGATGCGGGGGCTTTTGAATCGACGTGCATAGCCCTCGGCACTTTCCAGTGTCAAGAAGGGCGTTAAGATGACGGCAGGCAACATCCGCACGAATTCCATGGGATGGAATCCACGGGGATAA
>CAMZEK010000068.1 GCA_947305795.1 uncultured Bacteroidales bacterium
TCTTGGCTTTGTCGCATTCAATCTTCTTCACCAGATCCCACTTAAGGGCCTCAACGTAGTTGATGAGGTCGTTGGCTTCCTCTCTCAGAGCCTGAGCCTGTTCCCAATATGGACCGACCTTTTCCTGATCCAAACCATATTGTTCTTCAAAGGCAAGATACTTTTGGTTGATTTGCTGTGCAAGGGTGATGTTGGTGGTTTGAACACCGTTATTCACTGTGTCGAAGGCATCCAGGATGTCCTTCGAGACATTCATGGCTAACAAGGCAGTATAGACCAGGTACATCATACCGATCATTTTCTGTCTTGGGGTTTCTTTTGCGCCTGACATATTCTTACTCCTTTTTTATGTTAAACGATGGGGTTGAGTAGAATTATGCCTTGATGTTCATTGCAGACAACATTCCACCATAGACGTTGTTCAGGGCGGTCAAGCGCTGCGACAACTGCGTCAACTGCTGGTTGAGTTGGCCGGCATTCTGTGATGAAGCGTTGAGATTATCCATATACTTGTTCATGGTTTCGGTCAACTTCTTGCTGGCGGCAGAAGTCTGCTCGGCACCTTGCAGTTGCAGTTCATAGATCGAGTTGAGCGACGTCATACTGCTAGCCACCTTCTTGATGGTGTTGGCATCCAAGGCGCTGAAATCGAGCTTGCCTAACGAATCGGTAAGTTTCTGGTTAGTCTGGACGTAGGCGGTCGAGAAGTCAGAAATAGACTTCGTGGCGCGGTCCATGGCATTGGCATAGTTGGTCGTGGCGGCCATGGCGTTGCTGATGTCGGCCATCTGACCGGCGTTTTGGGCTAATTTGTCGAGGCCTTTGCCGAGTTTCTGGAAAGTATCCTCACTGACGTTCATCTTTTCAAACATCTTGCTCAGCATGGCGTCTTCCGCGTTTGTGGGGACGCTCTTGCTGGTGGCACCTGTGGTGGCAAATTGCGTCTTTGTCTTGCCATCCCAGTCTTCCTCAAGTTCTACGAAAACATTATCCCATGCATAATCGACATGTTGAGGCTCGAAAGCCGACATGAAGAAGATGAGAGCTTCGATACCCAGACCGAGAGCCAGCATAAAGTCAGCACCCGGGATGTGGGTCAGTTTAAAATAAGCGCCGATCATAACCACGGAAGCGCCCCAACCATAGAGGTATCCCATAAAGGTTTTGAACTTTCTCGAAACGAGGAATTGTTGGAATTTGCTAAGTTCTTTTTTTGCCATGACAATTTAAAATTTTGTAAGTGAAACTTTTTGTTATTTTTTGATTTTGTTGATTTCTTGTGAATTATCTGTAAACCCTTGACATCCTCGGGTTATCGCCCTTGTTGCGGCCTAAGTAAGGCTGGATGCAACGGAAGCCGGTGTAGCAATTGGCTGAATCCTGATACTGGAAGTCGCGAGTGGTAACCTGCAAGTAGTAGGAAACATCTTTCCATGAGCCGCCACGAACCACTTTGCGCTTCATGACTGGCGGGTCGTCGGGCTTGGCATTGTAGGTGTAGTTGGGGTTCATGTCCCAAGTAAAGTCGTATGAGTTGGGGTCGTAGGCACTGTTGGTCCATTCTGCCACATTGCCAGCCATATCGTAGAGTCCCCAGCCATTAGGCGGGTAGCAGCCTACCACGAGGGTACGCAGACCACCGTCGGCAATATAGTTTCCACGACGCGGCTTGAAGTTAGCCATGAAGCAGCCTTTAGCATTGCTTGCATTGGGACCGCCCCACGGATAAGGGTTCAACATGTGACCACCACGTGCTGCCCATTCCCATTCAGTTTCATTAGGTAGGCGGAATTCAGAGAGGTCGATGCCTTTACGAGTGCGATTGTATGCATTGAGCAGTTCCGTACGCCACACGCAGAAAGCACGAGCTTGCTGCCAAGTGACACCCACTACCGGATAGTTGTCGTAGGCAGGATGCCAAAAGTACTTTTCCGTCATCGGGTCGTTGAACGAATAGCTGTAGTCATGAATCCAGCAAAGCGTATCGGGATAGACATTAACGACTTCAGCACGGGCATACACAGAACGGTCGCTGTAGCCTTGCTTACGATTCGACCACGCACCTTTGCGGTCGACATTGATGCCCGCATCGGCTTCGCCGAGTGAGTAGTCGTTTCCAATCAGTTTGTCATCACCAAAGTCTTTCTTGGCGGCTGCTTGCATATCGAACCAATAATAACTGTAGTACAATTTTCTGGTGTCAATTTCCTTGCGGCGGAAATAACGTTCGTGCTCAGGTAGATACATCGGTTCGAGGGCTTCGCGCACGTCTTGCTCCTTGCTGTTCCACTCCAGTTTTTCCTTCCAATTGAGGTGCGGTGGGTCGTACACTTCACCGTTTTTGCCCTCGGTGATGGCATATCTGTCTGGGAAGTTATCGGCAAGGATTCTCCTAGCGATGGAGTCTCTAACCCAATAAACGAATTGACGGTATTCGTTGTTGGTGATTTCCGTTTCGTCCATAAAGAAAGCGGGAACCGAAACCGTCTTCGGCTCGTTGAGATAGGATGAAGTGATGTCCTCGCCACCCACACCCAAGGTGAAACTTCCTTGAGGGACGAACACCATGCCGTAAGGGTCGGGCTGATTGAAAGTCTTGTTGGATTTTCTCACTCCAACCAATTCGCCTTGATTTGAATTGCCGCAGGCTGTGAGCAGCAGTGCTGCGGAAAATACGAACAGTAGTTTTTTCATCTTCTTGATAATGAGATAATTACTATTTTTTTATTTCTTTTTTTCCTATTGTTTAAGTCTCGCTGTTGTGGCGAAAATCATTTCTAAAAACCGCCAAAATTAGAAAATATTATGTTCCAACGGCTCTTTTTTTCAACTTTTGTTTCTATTTTTTGGTTCAAGGTTATAATATTGCATTTAAAATGACCCTATGTTTGTCTGGTTTTTATTAGAGGTATCTGACGCTTCTATAGTCGCGAGGAGTCCTGTCAAGGTCAAGCTTGAAACAGTAGCTCAGGGCGATTTCATGCGAGCCGGGTAGCCCCAAGCCCAATGTGTTGATGTCGTATGAATAGCCGACGGTAAAGTCTTTGATGGTCAAGCCCACTACGAGGCCAACCGACTCCTGAGGACGATAGTTGACGCCAAGCGAGAAAAGGTCGTTGTACGCTACCTTGAAGCTGGCGTTGAGTTGAGTGGAGGCGATGTCTGACATCACGCCCACGGAGGGGATGAAAGTGAATCTGGGCAGGTCCTCGAAACGGAAAGGATAGCCCGCCACAGCATAGAACGTACGGTCGGTGATGAAGCTTGCGCTGCTCTCTGACTGGTCGTTGAGGGCTTGGCTCATGCTTTCGAGCACATTGACCACTGAAATACCGACGTATAGCGATTCGGGAAGCTGCCAAAACAGGCCTACGTTGAAATCGAACAGCATGGCACTTTCCTCACCAAGACCTGAAAGGATCGGGTCGTTTTGGTTGTTGGGGTTCAATTGGCCGAAGTCGATGGTGCGGTTGAGCAAAGTTCCCGCCAAGCCAATGCCAAGCGACGAGCCGCCCAAATCAAGATGGTAGGAATAGCCTATGCCTACATTAATATTATTCTCGAAGCCAATTTTGTCTTGCATGACAGAAAAACCGAGGCCACCGTGCAACACACGGAAAGGCATGTCGCCTGTCAATAGGAAAGTGGTGGGGGCTATTTCGTTGCCGTCGTTGTCAACAAACCCCGCCCATTGCATACGGTAGAGACCCAACAAATTGATGCCTTCGCTCATACCAGCATAGCCTGCGTTGATGTAGGAATAGGAATTCGTGTAATTGGTAAAAATGGGTGCTTGTTGGGCTATTGCTCCCGAAAAAGCCGTCATTACCAGAATGAAAACAAGTGCAATATGTGAGATTTTTGTCTTCAAATTCAATAATGCTTAACTTGATTGAAACCGCAAATTTACAAATTTAGTATTTAAGTCGACAAATTAATTTTCGGGTTGATTATATTTTGTTGATTATCAGAAATATTTAAATTGGTTCCTTTGACAAGCTGAGGCCTGTCGAAGGAACATTTTTACCTGAAGAGCCTGATGATGTCGTTGCCGTTGGCCAGGATGACCAAGCCCAAAACGATGACAAGTCCTACCGTTTCGGCCACTTCCATGAATTTGTCGGAAGGCTTGCGCCGCGTGATGATTTCGAACAATAGGAAGAGGATGTGGCCGCCGTCCAAAGCAGGGATGGGCAGGATGTTCATCACGGCGAGGGCGATGGAGAGGAAAGCCGTCAGGCGCCAGAACATACTCCAGTTCCAAGTGTCGGGGAAAATTTTCCCGATGGAGATGAAGCCGCCCACGTTCTCGTAGGCCTTCGTCTTCGGGGTAAATATGATCTTGACCTGTTTCCAGTAGTCGCTGAGTTCCTTGAAGGTCTTGGAGAATCCAGCGGGAATGGCTTGGAAGAAGGTGTATTCCTTGGTCTCCATATTAAAATAGGTGTCGTATGAGGCCAAATAGGCGCCAATCACACCTTCCTCGCCCAAATGCACGGGCAAGGCCAAAGTGTCGCCGTCGCGCACCACCTTCAAGTCGATGTCTTGGTTCTTGAACTGCTTGATGTGGCTGACGAACTCATTATAATAATGTGTCTCGATGTCATTAATGCCGATAATCATGTCGTTGACTTTCAAGCCGCCCGCTTCGCCGGGACTATCTTCCATCACTTGTGCTACTTTGAAGGGCACGCGGAAGGAGATGAAACTGGGATTTTGGGTGGCGAGCAGCTTGGAGAGTGCGTCTTCGGGCAGGACGATGGTGGTGTCCCGTCCGTCGCGTTCCACCTCGATGGTCTGGGCTTTTTCGAGAATGATTTGCATCGGGATTTGGGAGAAGTTCTCGATGTATTTCCCATCAACGGCCAAAATCTTGTCGCCGTCGCGGAGGCCGAACTCGTAGGCCAGGCTATCGACGCTGATGCCGTATTTGTTGACTTCGGCGGTAGGCAAGTATTGTTCGCCTTCCTTGGCCAGCAGGCCAATGTAGATAACTATGGCGAGCAGCACGTTCATGAACACGCCAGCCACCATGATGATGAAACGTTGCCAGGCTGGTTTCGAGCGGAATTCCCACGGCTGCGGGGGTTGCTGCATCTGCGACTTGTCCATCGATTCGTCGATCATGCCGGCAATTTTGTTGTAACCGCCGAGCGGGAACCATCCGATGCCGTATTCCGTCTCGTCGCTGCGGCGCCAGTCGTCTTCAGGCAAACTATTCAGGTCGATAGGTTCGTAGGTGGTTTGCTTTTTGCCGTTCAGGTCACGGGTTTCGATGGTGGTGTATTTCTCGGGGACGTTTTTCGAGAAGAACTTGAAGCGCCACCTGCCGTCCACCTTCTTGCAGCGGAAGAGCGAGAAGCCCCAGTCGAAGAAGAGGTAGAACTTGTCGACGCGCGTCTTGAACATCTTGGCTGCCGTGAAGTGACCCAATTCATGGATGAAAATGAGGATGGAAAGTGCAAGGAAAAACTGGAGTATTTTGACCAATATGACCATAATTCGTGTTGTTTACTGTTTGGAAAAAGCGTGCAAAGATAGTCAAATTTAGTTGCCGAGGGCATTATTTTCTATCATCATGTATTCCGAGGGGTTGAGAGAGACACCGTTGTGCCACAACTCGAAGTGGAGGTGCGTCTGCGTTTGGGCCTCACCCGACTTGCCGAGGATGGCGATGGCCTCGCCCGCCTTCACGAAGTCGCCTTCCGATTTCAGGAGGGTGGCGTTGTGCTTATAGGTGGAATAATAGCCGTCTTCGTGCTGGATGCCAATGCAATAGCCGTTCTCGATGCTCCATGTGGAGAACACAACGGTGCCGTCAAGGGTGGCTTTGATGATTTGGCTTTCAGTGGAAATGATGTCGATGCCGAAATGCCCACCGATGGGGTTGTAGCCTTTGATGATGCTGCCATTGACAGGGGCAAAGAAATTCTTGACGGAAACAGGCCGTTTGGAAGTGCCTAAAGTATTGTCACCGAACAGGTTGTATTGGTTTTGGGCTTCAAATTCGGCCCTCAGCATACTGTCTTGCGGCGATTTCTTCAGCACGATGGTGTCGGTCGCTGACCGTGGCAGTGGTTCGTAGATGTTCACTTCGGCCAAGGCACTGTCGGCGGCGAAGTCGTAGCCCTCGACGATGCGCTGCAAGTTTTGGAAATAGATGTCTTTCTTCTTCATTTCAGCGGACAGCGAGTCGGCGCGCAGGTTGAGTTGGTACACCTCGCGGTTGAGGTTGGTGTCGGTGTAGCCTGGAATGTATTCCCGCAAGGGCGTGAAAGCGATGATAAACGTAGTGATGATGATGAGCAGCAGCGCTATGCCGATGATGACGAGAATCAGATTGAGCAGGTTGAGCCTGAAATTGAGCATCGGCCTTCCCGTCTCATCGTGCGACATCAGGAAGTCGTATTTTCGGTTGAGCTTCTTCAAGGAGATTCTCTTCCACAACCCTGACATCGTGAACTTTCTATCTTTTTTTTCTTCCATGTTTGCAGCTTTGTAAAATATAATAACTTGCAAAAACGGGGTTTATTGTAAAAGCCACGAAAAAAGGCCAACCGCTTTCGCAGTCAGCCTTTGCTCGTTTTCATTAATCGGTTTGGATTACATCATCCCGTCCATTCCGCCGCCCATAGGCATCGGAGGGGTCGGAGGTGTAGGCTCCTTGTGGTTGGTGATGACACATTCGGTGGTTAGCATCATGCCAGCGATAGAAGCAGCATTCTCCAAAGCAACTCTCGACACCTTCACGGGGTCGATGACACCGGTCTTGAGCAGGTTCTCATAGACCTCAGTGCGGGCGTTGAAGCCAAAGTCGTTCTTGCCTTCCATGACCTTGTTGACGACGACTGAGCCTTCGAGGCCGGCGTTCTCAACAATCTGGCGCAGCGGCTCTTCCAAGGCGCGCTTGATGATGGCGATACCCGTGGTCTCATCATCGTTCTCGCCCTTCATCTTCTCGATGGCCTTGATGGCACGGATGAAGCCGACACCGCCGCCAGGGATGATACCCTCTTCGATGGCAGCGCGGGTGGCGTTCAAAGCGTCTTCAACGCGGTCTTTCTTCTCCTTCATCTCAACCTCAGAGGCGGCACCCACATAGATGACTGCCACGCCACCGGCCAACTTGGCCAAGCGCTCTTGCAGTTTCTCGCGGTCGTAGTCGCTCGTGGTGGTCTTGATTTGGGCCTTAATCTGGGCGGTGCGGCCTTCGATGTCCTTCTTGGCACCGTGACCGTTCACGATGGTGGTGTTGTCCTTGTTGATGCTGACCTTGTCGGCCTGACCCAGCATTTGCAGGGTGGCATCCTCAAGTTTGTAGCCCTTCTCTTCGCTGATGACGGTGCCACCGGTCAGGATGGCGATGTCTTCCAGCATCTCTTTTCTACGGTCACCGAAGCCAGGAGCCTTGACGGCAGCGACTTTCAGCGAGCCACGCAGACGGTTGACCACCAAGGTAGCCAAGGCTTCGCCGTCGATGTCCTCAGCGATGATGATGAGGGCGCGACCGGTTTGCAAAGTCTTTTCGAGCACGGGCAGCAAGTCCTTCATCACGGAGATCTTCTTGTCGTAGATCAAGATGTAAGGATTCTCATAGACAGCTTCCATCTTCTCGGTGTTGGTGACGAAGTAAGGTGAGATGTAGCCACGGTCGAATTGCATACCTTCGACGACGTCAACGTAGGTGTTGATACCCTTGGCGTCCTCAACAGTGATGACACCTTCTTGCTTCACCTTGCCCATAGCCTCAGCGATGAGGCCGCCGATTTCGCTGTCGTTGTTGGCGGAGATGGTAGCCACTTGCTTGATCTTCTCGTTGTCGCCGTCGACCTTCACTGACATCTTCTTCAGTGAAGCCACCACAGCGGCAACAGCCTTGTCGATACCGCGCTTCAGGTCCAAAGGATTGGCACCAGCGGTAACGTTTTTCAGACCCGTGGCCACGATGCTCTGGGCCAGCACAGTGGCGGTGGTGGTACCATCACCGGCAAGGTCGTTGGTCTTGGAAGCCACTTCCTTCACCAACTGGGCACCCATGTTCTCAACGGGGTCGATGAGTTCGATTTCCTTGGCGACCGTCACACCGTCCTTGGTGATTTGGGGAGCGCCATACGATTTCTCGATGACCACATTACGACCTTTGGGGCCGAGGGTCACCTTTACTGCGTTTGACAAAGCGTCGACGCCTTTCTTCAGGCCGTCGCGCGATTCGATATTGAAAAGAATGTCTTTTG
>CAMZEK010000069.1 GCA_947305795.1 uncultured Bacteroidales bacterium
TCGGGCAGGTCGAAGTGGACGGCGGCCACCAATTCGTCGATCATCTTGTTGAAGAGAATCGGGTCGGTTTCGGCCTCAAACTGTTTCTCCATCTCGCCCTTCACTTTGGCCTTGAAGGTGTCCAAGTCTTTCACGTCTTGCTTCGGGAAAATCTTCTCGAAGAAGTCCTCGTTCAGTTCGGGTTTCTCGTTGCGGATGGCGTCGTCGATGATGATGTTGTAGTCGCTGTCGACGGGAGCGTTCTCGCCCAGCACCTTGGCCACGGCTTCCTCGCTGCCAAAGGCCTTGGCGAAGTTGACGATGAACTCGGATCCGACTTCCTTGCCGATGAACAGCTCGCGGCTTTCCTTGTCTTTGATTTGGTCCATGTGGATGTAAAGGCCGTCCTTCTGGAATCCGCCTTCCACTTCCTTGCCGTCTTCGGCTTCGCGCACCTTCAGTTCGAGGCGGTCGTTTTCGCCCACGGTCTCAGGGTGCGTGGTGTCAGGATTACGATCCACGAGGTCGTTCATGGCGCGTTGGATGTCTTCCTCTTCAGGGACGATGTGGTAGAAGTCGACCATCGTGTTGGTATAATCGACGTTGATTTCTGGACGCAAGGCAGCCTCGAAGTAGAAGTCCAAGTCGTCTTGTTTCTCAAGGTCGTTGGGCTGCTGGTTGTCAAGGTCGCTCAGCGGGTAGCCGATGAGGTTGAGCTTGTTGTCAACGATATATTTGTTGAGGTTTTCTGAAACCACGTCGTTCAGGACTTCCATTTTTGCAGTGGTGCCATACATCTTCTTGATCATGCCCATGGGCACCATGCCTGGACGGAAGCCCGGAATGTTGGCGCGGCGACGCAGTTGTTTCAGTGATTTTTCGAGATTTTCTTCATAGTCAGCCTTCACTACGCTGATTTTAATGGAGATCAGGTTTTCTCCTTTTGCTGTTTGTGTGATGTTCATTTCTAACTTGTTGATTTTGTGTTTTGTGCGGATGAAGGGACTCGAACCCTTACTTCTTTCGAAACCAGATCCTAAGTCTGGCGCGTCTACCAATTCCGCCACACCCGCCTGTGCGCGATTTTGAGGGCGCAAATATACAACTTTTTTGTGAATGCAGGATTATGAATGTTAGTTTTTGACATCCAATGCTTCGCGCAAAGCGTTCCCGATAAGCATGAAGGCCAATACCAACAGCATGATGGCGATGCCCGGCAGGAGGGCGAGATAGGCCGCGTCAAGGATGATGAAGGCGTAGTTTTCCTTGATCATACTACCCCATGAAGGCATGGGCGGCTGCACCCCGATGCCGAGGAAACTCAAGCCCGCTTCCAAAAGAATGGCCGAGGCGAAATTGGCCGCCGAAACCACGATGATGGGATTGAGGATGTTGGGCAAGATATGCTTGAAGATGATGCGCAAGTCCTTGAAACCCAAGGCGCGACCAGCCTCCACGAAAGTCGTCTCGCGGATGGAGAGAATTTGTCCGCGCACGATGCGCGCCACCTCCACCCACATCGTCAAGCCCACGGCGATGAACACCTGCGCGATGCCTTTGCCTAAGGCAAAAGTGATGGCGATGACGAGCAGCAGGGTAGGGATGGACCACACCACGTTGATGAACCACACCACCGCGTCGTCCACTTTGCCACGGAAGAAGCCGCCCAAGCTGCCCACTATGATGCCGATCATCAGGCTCAAAAGCACGGCGATGAAGCCCACCGTCAGACTGATGCGGCTGCCGAGAATCAATCGGCTCAAGAAATCACGGCCGAATTGGTCAGTGCCCAAAAGGAATTTTCGGTGTTTCACGCAATGTGAGCGGATGTAGGCTTCAGCTTCGCTGTCGGAAGTGAACCCCAAGGTCCCAGAGCTTGTCGAAGGGCCGAAACCAATAAGTTCTTTATTCTCAATAATTTCAGTCCTAATATTTGAGCTAGCCTCCGATTGGTATAGATACACCGTAGTTTGCTCCTTATTAATATGCAGGCTGTCGAAGGGCAGATAAGTGCAGTCGTCGGGGCGGCCTTGCAGCAGAAATTTGAAAAAGGGCGTTTTTGCAGGCGGCGTTTCCTTTGGAATCATCAGCATATCGACCTCAAAACCAGGCTTTTTTGTGCTGATTTCCAACAATTGCCGGTTGGCGTTGGGCGTTTTGTCGGGGATAATGAGGTAGGCGAACAGTGCCAGCAAAGCCCAAACGATGACATAAAAGCACGACAGCATCCCGAGCTTGTTGCTGCGGAAACGCTTCCAAGCCAGTGCTTTGGGGGATTGGTTTTGCTTCGTTTTGTCGTCCATGGAAACCCTTCGTTTGAGTCGTCAAAAATACGGATTTCGCTCTTGATTTGGCCATGAAAAAAGAAAAAATGAAAATTTTGCACGAAAATCGCTTCCATTTCGGAAAAATGTAGTATTTTTGCAGCCGCATTCCGAAAAACGGAACTGATGGTGGGTGTAGCTCAGCTGGTTAGAGTACCGGATTGTGGTTCCGAGGGTCGTGGGTTCGAATCCCATCTCCCACCCCGTAGTAAAAAAGAGGTTCAAACGAGCCTCTTTTTTTGTTGGTAAAGCCACTGCAATGGCTAAAAATGTGTAATTTTGCGCCTTAATTTGAAGCAAATGGCAAGAATCATGGCAATCGACTTGGGTAGGAAACGTTGCGGCATCGCCGTGACTGACCCCTTGCAGATTATCGCGAACGGCCTGACGACTGTTGCCTCGGCTCAACTCGTTGATTTCGTGATGGATTACCTGAAGCGAGAGGAGGTCGAGACCCTTGTCATCGGCGAGCCAAAGGACATGCACAACAATCCTTCCGACTGCTCCAAGTACATTGACCCCATCGTGAATCGTCTGAAAAAGCTGTTGCCTACGATGAACATTGTGCGTTACGACGAGCGCTTCACCTCCGTGATGGCGCACCAAACCATGATCGACGCTGGCCTCAAGAAATCAAAACGCCAGGACAAGGAACTGGTGGACACCATCGCCGCCACCCTCATCCTGCAATCGTATATGGAATCTTTAAAGAGGTAGGAGGTAAGAGGTAGGAAGTTGCCCTGAAAGGGCGAAACTATAGTGACCGAGAGGTCGAGACCTCCGGCGACCCAAACAACTAAACAACTGAACAACTGATAACTAACAACTAAATATGATATTACCGATAGTAGCATACGGTCACCCCACGCTGAAAGCCATTGCCCAGCCCATCACGCCGGATTATCCCGAGTTGGACAAGCTCCTTGCCGACATGTGGGAGACTTTGGCCCACTCTGAGGGCGTCGGCCTGGCCGCCCCGCAGGTGAACAAGTCCATCCGCCTCTTCATCGTAGACGGCAACCCCTTCTATCCCGATTACCCTGACGCCAAGGACTTCAAGCAGACTTTCATCAACGCCGACCTTTTGGAAACCTTCGGCGACAAGGTTCCTTTCAGGGAAGGTTGCCTCAGTCTGCCGAACATTTACGAGGAAGTGATGCGTCCCGACAAAATTCGCATCAAGTACTTGGACGAGAATTTCAAGGAACACGAGGAGATCTTTGAGGGCATCCGTGCACGCATCATCCAGCATGAGTATGAGCACTTGCAGGGACATGTTTATGTGGATCGCATCGCGCCGCTGCGTAAAACCCTGCTGCAAGGCAAGTTGAAAGCCATCATGGACGGCCGTTGCGAGGTGGATTACCGCATGATTTTCCCTAACAAGAAGAAACGCAGATGATTGGGACTGCGCGACTTAAAGCCAATCTTTAAATCTTTAAATCTTTGAATCTTAAATCTTTAAATCTTAAATAATGAAAAAAACATTGAAACTGATGCTCTTCGCTTTTTTGGCATTCAGCATGTTTGCCTGTGGCGAGAAAAAATTGAACGAAGAAGACCTGAAAAAGGCCGAAGCCACCTTGTTCAACGACGACAAGACCATTAATCCCGATTTGGCTGCCCAGACGGCGGAGAAATTCTGCCGCTTCGTGGAGCAGAACCCGGAGTCTCCAGCGGCTCCCAGTTGGCTTTTCAAAGCCTTGTCCATTTACATCACCACAAAGGATTTTGCCAAGAGCGAGGAGGTTTGCAACAAGCTGGTGGAGAACTATCCCGACTATAGCTATACCCCTACGGGAATGTTCATGCTGGCCAATTGCATCTACGACACCGAACAGCACGACCTCGACAAAGCCCGTGCAATGTATGAGAAGATTCTCAAGGACTACCCTGACAATGAGATTGTTCCGTCGGTGGAGAAGTCGATAGAGTATCTTGGTATGACTCCCGATGAGATCATGACCAAGATTCAATTATCGCAAATGGAAGTGGAAGAAGGCGTGTGGTAAGATCGAGTTTCAGCCAATCAAAAAGTCTGCGGGAAACATCTCGCAGACTTTTTTCGTTTGTCGCAGTTGGGGATCAGCACCCGAAGGCGGCTTTCAGTTGCTCAACCAGATCGAGTTTCTCCCAAGCGAAGAATTCCACGTTCTTGTAGATGTGCTCGCCTTCGCGGAAAGTGTCGTTGTCCTCGTAGTACACTTCCACCTTGCGGGTCTCGGGCTGGCGACCGAAGTGGCCGTAGGAAGCCGTCTCTTCGAAGATGGGGTTGGTAAGGCCGAAACGCTTTACGATGAAGTAAGGACGTAATTCAACTAATTCTTTGACTTTCAGTGCAATCTCGGCATCGCTCATCTTGACGTGCGAGGTGCCTTCCGTGTTGATGTAGAAGCCTACAGGCTCTGCCTTGCCGATGGCGTAGGCGATTTGCACCAAGGCTTGGTCGCAGATACCAGCGGCCACGAGGTTCTTGGCGATGTGACGTGCTGCGTATGCGGCTGAACGGTCGACCTTCGAGCTGTCTTTGCCCGAGAAAGCGCCGCCGCCATGTGCACCACGACCGCCATAAGTGTCGACGATGATTTTGCGGCCCGTCACGCCTGTGTCGCCATGGGGACCACCGATGACGAACTTGCCCGTCGGGTTGACGTAGAGCTTCATGTCGTCGCCGAAGAGTTTCTTCAGGCGGTTGGGAAGTTGCTTCTTTACTCTGGGAATGAGGATGTTGCGGACATCAGCCTCGATTTTGGCCAGCATGGTTTCGTCGTCGGCAAACTCGTCATGCTGTGTGCTGATGACGATGGTGTCGATGCGGAGCGGTATCCAGCCTTCGCCGTATTCCACCGTCACCTGCGACTTGGCATCGGGACGGAGGTACTTCATCTGACGGCCTTCGCGACGGATGGCGGCCAGTTCCAGCAGCAAGCGGTGCGAGAGGTCGATGGTGAGCGGCATGTAGTTTTCGGTCTCCTTGCAAGCAAAACCGAACATCATGCCTTGGTCGCCAGCGCCTTGGTTTTCGTCAGCCTCACGTTTGATGCCTTGGAAGATGTCATTCGACTGGCCGTGCAAAGCGGAAAGTACGCCGCACGACTTGGCGTCGAACTGGTATTCAGCCTTGGTGTAGCCGATTCTCTCGATGACGCGGCGCGTAACATCCTGAATCTCGACGTAGGCATTGGTGCGAATTTCGCCCGCCACAACGACGAGTCCGGTGGTGACCAAAGTTTCGCAAGCTACTTTTGAAGTAGGATCGTAACGTAGAATCTCGTCCAAGACGGCATCCGAAATCTGGTCGCATACCTTGTCGGGATGGCCCTCAGAGACGGATTCTGATGTGAAATAGTAACCCATAACAAATTGTTTATTAGTTAGTTAATAATGAATTTGTGTGGGAAGCAGTTGACTGAAAGGGAAGGAAAACGCATTGTTTTAGCATTTTTTTCTTGTGGTTGCAATCAAATCAAATCTTTCCACGAAAGCGGGTGCAAAAGTACGAATAATTTTGGACGCGGCAAGGCTCCGTCCAAAATTATTTCGTCAGCTTCTGGAAGGCTTCTTCAATGCTTAAGTCCTCTTTCTGCAAGGTCTTAATGATAAGGCCGCGTTCCACCGACCATTTCATCAGGTTGGCGCGGATGTCAGTGTCGCCTTGCGGCTCGATGATCCAGTGGTTTTCTTTCACGCGCTGCACTTGGCTCACCATCGGGATGCTACGCAAGAGGTTTTCGCTCACCTCGCTCTCGAACTCCACGATGACCACGTTGCTGGCCGAGTTTTCCTGTTTCAGGTTCTCGATCTTGTCGTCGGCGACCACCACACCTTTATTAATAATAATGGCACGTTCGCAGATGGCTTCCACCTCCTGCATGATGTGGGTGGAGAGTAGAACGGTCTTCTCATTGCCGAGGTTGGAGATGAGGTTGCGGATGTCGATGAGTTGGTTGGGGTCGAGGCCGGAAGTGGGTTCGTCGAGGATGAGCACCTGCGGGTCATGCATCATGGCTTGGGCGAGGCCGACGCGCTGGCGGTATCCCTTCGACAAGGCTCCGATTTTCTTGTGTGCCTCAAGGCCAAGGCCCGTCTCGTCAATCATCGCCTCAATGCGCTTTTTGGCGGCTTCACCTTTCAGTTGGTGGACGCCCGCCACAAACTCAAGGTATTCACGCACATACATATCCAAATACAGCGGGTTGTGCTCAGGCAGGTAGCCCACGATGTGCTTGACAGCCATCGGCTCGTCAGTGACATCATGTCCGTTGACGCTCACGGTGCCTGTGGTAGGCGGGATGAAGCAGGTGATGATTTTCATCAGCGTCGACTTTCCCGCGCCGTTGGGGCCAAGCAGGCCGACGATACCTTTATTAATAGAGAGTGTCACGTCGTTGAGGGCGAGTTGTTCTCCGTAGCGTTTGGTGATATGGTTGATTTCGATGGACATTTTCATTCAAATTGGTGCGCAAAAATAGAAAAAATCACTCAAATCGTTGCCATTAACCAAAAAAGTCGTACTTTTGCGGCCTCGTTAGATCATCCAAATCTATCTTTCAGGCGCGCTAACGCGTTGATTTATGGGCGAACATGAATTAATGCACAAAAAAGTTGGAGCGAAAGGAAGAAAGCTGTAATTTTGCACGCCCAAAAAAGAGGCATGTGTCTTTATTGAATTGGATAAAAACAACAAAACAACTAAAATGGATTACTTAAGTTACAAAACAGTAAGCGTCAACAAGGAACACGCCAACAAGAAATGGTATGTTGTTGATGCTGAAGGCCAAATCCTCGGTCGTTTGGCGAGCGAGGTTGCCATGATTCTGCGTGGCAAAAAGAAGGCATGCTACACTCCCCACAGCGATTGTGGCGATAATGTCATCATTATCAATGCAGAGAAGGTCATCCTGACAGGAAATAAAATGACCGAGAAGTATTATGTGCACCACACGGGTTATCCGGGCGGCCAGCGCGTCCGCACCATCGGCGAGATGATGAAGCACAAGCCCACTTTCGTCCTCGAACATGCCATCAAGGGTATGCTTCCCAAGACGAAACTCGGTAAGGAGCTGTTCAGAAACCTCTACGTCTATGAAGGCCCTGAGCACAAACAAGAGGCACAACAGCCTATCGAACTCAAGATTAACACCATCAAGAACAAGAAATAATCATGGAAGTTATCAACGCTTTAGGTAGAAGAAAGACTGCCGTCGCCCGCATCTACATGAAGGCCGGCAGTGGCAACATTACGGTGAACAAGCGCGACTACAAGGAGTATTTCCCGACGAGCATCCTCCACTATGTGGTTGAACAGCCGATGATGCTGACCGAGACCCTCGGCCAGTACGACATCAAGGTCAACCTCGACGGTGGCGGCATCAACGGCCAGGCCGAGGCCCTGCGTCTCGCCATCAGCCGCGCCCTCTGCGAAATCAACCCCGAGTATCGTCCCACCCTGAAGGCTAAAGGTTTGATGCGCCGCGACCCGCGTATGGTCGAGCGTAAGAAACCCGGTCAGCCCGGTGCCCGTAAGAAGTTCCAATTCAGCAAACGTTAAGCCCTCAGAAGCCGAGCGATTTTGTTTAGTATCCAAATTGCTGAGATTCTTATC
>CAMZEK010000070.1 GCA_947305795.1 uncultured Bacteroidales bacterium
CGTTCTAATTTTTCGCTTAAACCTTCAAACATAATTCTCAAAATTTGGGTGCAAAGATAGGAATTATTGTTGAATTGTTGAATTGTTTAATCGTTGAATTGATAGGATTCACTATTTTTGCACCATCAAATCATTAGACCATGATCAAGGAAAACTTGGAAAAAATCAGGGCGACGGTGCCCGACGGTGTGACTTTGGTGGCGGTCAGCAAGACCAAGCCCGTCAGCGACTTGCAGGAAGCCTACAATGCTGGCCAGCGCGTCTTCGGCGAAAACCACGCCCTTGAGATGCGCGACAAGCATGAAGTCCTGCCGCAAGACATTCAATGGCACTTCATCGGCCACTTGCAGACCAACAAAATCAAATACATCATCCCCTACGTCACGCTCATCCACAGCATCGACACGGACAATCTGCTTGAGGCCGTCAACAAGGAAGCCATGAAGCACAACCGCGTTGTCGATTGCCTGCTGCAATTCCACATCGCGCAGGAAGAAACCAAATTCGGTCTCGACCTCGATGAAGCCCGACAACTGCTTGATTCAGAAGCTTTCAAGGCAATGGAAAACGTGCGCATTTGCGGCGTGATGGGTATGGCCACGTTCACTGACGACGAAACCGAAATCCGCAAGGAATTCAAGCACCTGAAGTCCATTTTCGACACGTTGAAACACGATTATTTTGCTGACCAACCGCAGTTCAAGGAGATTTCGATGGGCATGTCGGACGACTACCTGATTGCCATCGAAGAAGGCGCGACCATGGTTCGCGTCGGTAGCAAGATTTTCGGGGCGAGAAACTATAATTAAATGCGGAATTATGGATGCGGAATATCGCAAAGCGACGCAAATAGCTTTGGGCTTCGCGCTATTCCGAATTCCGTATTCCTAATTCCAAATTAAAAAGATATGACCTCACTAATACCAATATTACTCCTCGCTGTCGGTTTCGTCGCCCTGATTTTGGGCGCGAATTGGCTCGTCAATGGGGCCACCAGTGTGGGCATACGCGCCAAGTTGTCGCCGCTCATCATCGGCTTGACCATCGTGGCCTTCGGCACCTCTTTGCCTGAGATGATTGTCAACGTGTTCTCCTGCGCCAAGGGCAGTCCAGGCCTCGCCATTGGCAACATTATCGGGAGCAATACGATGAACATCCTGCTCATCCTCGGCGTGAGTTCGCTCATCTGGCCCATCGACGTGAGCCGTGTCTCCATCCGCCGCGACATCCCCGTCGGCTTTGTCGCCACCCTCGCCATCACACTCATGGCGAATTACTTTTTCACGGGACGAGCGCGCACCATCAACTGGATTGAGGGTCTCGTCCTCCTGCTGATGGGCCTTGCCTACCTGCTGCTGACCATGCTGAGAAACAACCCTCAGGAAGAGACCGAAAACGTCCAAACGGCTATGCCTTGGGGCAAAACCATCCTCGCACTCATTACAGGAATCATTGGGCTGTATGTCGGCGGCGAACTGGTTTCGCGCAATGCGCAAATTCTGGCCAAAAACTGGGGCATGAGCGAGAGCACCATCGGCCTGACCGTGGTCGCAACAGCCACTTCCCTACCCGAACTCATCACCTCCATTGTGGCGGCAGTGAAGAAAAACTCTGGCATCGCCATCGGCAATGTATTGGGTTCCAATATTTTGAACATCTTCATGGTATTGGGCATCAGTGCACTCATCACGCCGTTGCCCTTCGAGCCGATAATGAACAAACAACTGATGATTCTTTTTGCCGCCAACATCCTCATGCTGTTGTTCGTCTTCACAGGCAAAGGCCATAAGCTGTCGCGCTTCGAGGGGGCTTTGCTTACCTTGGGGTATATTGGGTTTATGTGGTTCTCGTTAGTCGTAAAATAAATGTAGAGACATAGCACGCTACGTCTCTACACGATTCATTTTCACATTCTATTGTCAGTCAGCCAATTGGAAGGCAACCTTCACAGCTTCATAGTTGCTGTAGTCGACATCACTGCGGTCGTTGTAAACCGTTGCTTCAATGGCCACAATCTTGAAGTCGTGGGTGTCGGGGCGCATCCCGTCATAAAAATCGCTCTCAGTCCAGAACAGGCGCACGCCACCATCACTCAAGGTCGCCACCTCAATGGAGGCCTCGCAGTTGATAACTTCTTGAGTGCCATCTTCATAAGTGATGCAATCCTGATAGTAATACGTTAGTGGCACTTGCGACCATGCGCCGTTCACATCCATGTAGACGAGCACCGCGCCATGATTGTACACATTGTTATTGATGGCCGGATAATCAATAGTCACCATCCATTGGCCATATTCCTCCAACCACACCCAATCATAATTGTGAATGGTCAATGTCGATGAGGCCACATTCGCGTTGCCATCATGACCAGCAGGGCCTTGCGGGCCACGGCATGAAGCCATCGCGAAAACGGCCAACAGCGTCATGCAGATAATACTTAACTTTTTCATTTTTGGAAAGATTTTAGATTAAACTTATTCGATTTAACACGGTGCAAAGCTACAAAAATCTTGCCGAAATGTTCCATTTCCTGAAAACAATCTCAAAAAAACGTACTTTTGCGGCATGAAAAACAAAAGTTATATCGTTCACCTCGCTGGTATCGTCGCCATGATTTTCTGGGGCATGTCGTTCGTTTGGTCCACACAGGTCTACCAAAACCTCAACCCTACGGCGACCATCTTCCTGCGCCTTGTGGTGGCTACCATTTTTTTCACGGCGATACTTTTCACGTTCCATCTGAACGAGAAAGTCAAGAAGGAACACCTGAAACTCTTTGCGTTGGCGGCCATGTTCGAGCCTTTCCTCTACTTCATCTTCGAGGGCTACGGACTGAAAAACACCTCCCCTATCATCGGCTCGGGCATCATCGCCATGATTCCTTTGGTGACACCCATCGCAGCGCGCATCTTCCTCAAAGAGCGGCTGACCCCCATGAACATTGTGGGATTTATCATTTCCTTTGTCGGAGTCATCGTTCTGCTACTCAACAAAAACCTTGAATTTGCCGCCTCACCTAAAGGCATCCTGTTCCTTTGTGGCGCCGTTTTGGTGGCCGTGGGTTATTCCATCGCACTCATCCGATTGACAAAACTATACAAGCCATTGACAATCACATGGATGCAAAACATCGTCGGAATGATTTACTTCATCCCTTTGACAATTATCATG
This sequence comes from uncultured Bacteroidales bacterium, assembly GCA_947305795.1. Classification (GTDB taxonomy): domain Bacteria; phylum Bacteroidota; class Bacteroidia; order Bacteroidales; family F082; genus Limimorpha. The sequence continues at coordinate 3,172 of CAMZEK010000070.1, forward strand.
GAGCGATTTGAGCCGTCCAACTTTTCCAACGTGGGCGGTTACATTGTTCCGTTAATCTGCCTCGGTGTGTTTTGCAGTGCGTTGGCCTACGCGCTTTGGGCCTTCGCCTTCAGCAAATTAGGCGCATCGCGAGCCAATGTATATTCCAACCTGATTCCAGTCTTCACGGCCATTTTCAGCTATCTCCTCGCCATCGAAGCCCTGACGGTGAACAAGATTATTGGTATCATCGTGGTGGTCGCAGGATTGATTCTGTCGCAAATAAAACCCAAAAACAGTACGGCTGCTAATATGTGACAGCCCTACAACTGACAACTGACAACTGATAACTGACAACTTCCAACTAATCAAATGATTACCAGCAAAACCAACCCCAAGATAAAGAACCTCGTCAAACTGCAAAAGGCCTCGGAAAGGCGCGAGCAAAACCGCATTCTCATTGAAGGACAGCGCGAGATTGAACGCGCCCAAGCCTGCGAATTTGAGATTGAGCAGTTGTATGTATGCGAGGCTTTGTTGCGCGAGCCGGTCAAGATTAAGGCTACGTTTACTGAAACTGTCACGGAAGAGGTATTCGACAAGATTGCCTACCGTGAAGGCAGCGACGGGCTATTGGCCGTGGCCATACCCAAATACAAGAGCCTCAATGAATTCAAACCCAATAAAGACGCTTTGATTATCGTTTTGGAGACCGTCGAGAAGCCCGGCAACCTCGGTGCCGTGATGCGCACCGCCGACGCTGCTGGTGTGGATGCCGTCATCGTTGCCGACCCAGCCACTGACCTTTTCAATCCTAACGCCATCAGAGCGAGTATCGGATGCATTTTCAGTGTGCCCGTCTATACTTGCTCCACTGAGGAATGCATCAAATGGCTGAAACAGAACGAAATAACCATTTATTGCACTTATCTCAAGGCCTCCATCGACTACCTCGACGCCGACTTCCGCAAAGCCTCCGCCCTCGTGATGGGCACTGAAGCCACTGGCATTTCTGACGCTTGGGTTGAAGCCGCCGACCAAAACATCATCATCCCCATGAACGGCATTGCCGATTCGCTCAATGTGTCGGTCACCACCGCCATTGTCACCTTTGAGGCCATTCGCCAAAGGAGAAAACCATGAAAAAGGACTATCTACTGCTACATCTTTCCGTCTTCATTGCGGGCTTCACTGGCGTATTGGGGCGGCTCATCACCTTGGATTCGGCCATTTTGGTATGGTGGCGCATGGCCGCTGCGGCGGTGTTGATGTTCCTGTATTTACGGTTTACAGAGACGCACGGTCGTGCGTCTCTACAACGGTACAAATTCAGGGACATATTGCAGATGGGTGGCGTAGGTATGTTATTGTGCCTGCATTGGGTATTCTTTTACGCCTCCATCAAGGCCTCCAATGTCAGCATCGGCGTGGTGTGTTTTTCTTTGGTAGGATTTTTCACTGCCTTGTTCGAACCCATCATCAACAAGCATAAATTCTCAGGCCGTGAATTTCTGTTCAGCCTGCTCACCATCCTTGGCATTTACCTCATTTTCCAATTCGATTCGCGCTATCGGTTGGGTATTGCCTTGGGCGTGGTCTCCTCTGCGCTTTATGCCTTGTTTGCCATTGCCAACCAGCGCGTTGGCAAGCACTATGAAGCCAAAAACATGTTGCTTTGGGAGATGATTGGTGGACTCATCGGCTTGACCTGCCTAATACCTTTATATAATATGTTCATCCCAGTTGGGCGACTCTATCCCGTCGGGATGGACTATCCTTATCTCGCCTTCATGGTTGTGGTGTGCACCATCGGGCTCTGCCTGCTGCAAATCATTGTATTACAAAAGATTCCAGCTTTTACCGTCAACTTAACCTATAATTTGGAGCCAGTATATAGCATCATCCTCTCCATGTTCATCTTCAGCGAATACAAGGAACTCAATTTCTCATTTGTTGTTGGCATTGCGTTGATAATCATTTCGGTAGTGTTACAAACACTCAGCGAAGTGAAACGGAGGAAAGCTTAATCACAAAAAAAATCAAAGTTTCACCCGAACAAACACCGGATAATGGTCCGAAGGATTGTGCCGAATGTAGGTGTCGAAGGAAATCTGCTGCGGCGCGTCGTTGGCCTTGAGGTTGTCGTCGGGATCGTCGTCGGGCGTCCAATAACTGTTGGTGAACACGCCGTAGGCATCGACCGTCGTGCTCGGCGAGGCAAACACATGGTCAATACGGCTTGTAGTGAAATAATTGGTTTTGAAGGCATTAAATGTTCCGTTCTCCGCAAAGCGGATGCGAGCGGCATCGTAAGAATCCTTCAGCAAGCCCGATTTCGTAAAAATGGTATAAATTTCGTCGTTTTGGTCCACGTTGAAGTCGCCGGTGATGAACACAGGTGCGCCTTGAGCAATCTCACGGATGCGCTGCACCACCAATTTAGCCGCCTCACGCCGCGCCACCACACCGACATGATCCATGTGGAGGTTGAAGAAATAAAAGACTTTTTCCTTGGGCTTGGGGCCACGATTGAACAAGCCTCGGCGATGAGGTTCCAAGTCAGGCACCTTCACGCTGAACTTACCCCATGTGCAGATGCGGATGCAAACCGCGTCCCAACCCAACCCAGGCTTGTCGGGCGTTTCGCTAAGCCAAAAATCGCCGTGGTCAAGGAGTTGGAGTTTGTTCTTTTTGTAAAAGATGGCCTCATGCTCGCCGCCACGCTTACCGTCGTCGCGACCAATGCCGATGTAATCGTAACCGTCGAGAGCCTTTTTCATGTCTTGAAGCTGAGGATAAAGCACTTCCTGCGTGCCAAAAATATCGGGAGCCATGAAGTTCACCTGGTCACAGATGACTTGACAGCGTTTGGTCCACACTTCGCCATTGATGCTGTCATTGGCGTTTTTGTATCGAATATTGTAGGTGCCGACAAGCATTTGCTGGGCGGAGAGTTGCATTGATGCCACAATGAGTGCAAGGAGTAGGAGTTTTTTCATTGGAAATGAGTTTTATCGCGGCAAAGGTAGGAAAAAAGCATTAAATGCCACAAAATCACCGTAATTTATTCCGCTGATAATGCGGTGCAACGACAATCACAAAGAAAACCAGCGACACCAAAACCGAGGCCGAGGCCACTAAATAAGCCGTCGAGAAAGAGAAATGCTCAGCCAGCATACCGCCTGAAAAAATGCCGATGCCAAGGCCCAAGTCCCATGTTGTAAGATAAGTTGACGTGGCCGTGCCGCGTTGGGCATTGGTTCCGAGGTTGATGAACAATGCATTGAAAGCCGGAAAAGCCGCACCGAAACCCAAACCACAACACAAGGCAATCAGCAGAAAAGCCACCGCCGTATAATCCGTACCCAAGGCGTTGCAATGATGGCACATGCCAAGTCCAAATAAGGCCATAACGGTGATACCCAAGCCTAAAGCGATGGTTTCCGTCACTTTGCCTCGGTCGACCATCTTGCCGGAAAACAGCCGCGAGACAATCAGCCCGACAGCATAGATAGTGAAAAACAGTCCGCTGCTGATGGTCAAGCCCATGTCCTTAGCGTAAAGGGCGATATAGTTGGAAATCTGACCGTAGGCGAAGGCCAAAAGCGTGAACGAAATGCCCGCCAGCAAACCTTTAATCAAGATGAAACGGTCCAAGGAAATTGGGGGACGCTTCACGGGCGGTCGCACGCGGGTCTGAATCCTTGAGGCGAACAAGGCCGCCAGCAGGCTACAGGCCATGCATCCAAGGAAAATAGCGTTAAAGCTAAAATGCTCATAGACAAACAATCCCGTCATCGGGCCGACAGCCATGGCGATATTGTTGGCCACACCGAAATAGCCGATGCCCTCGCCTCTATGCTCCGACGGCACCACGTCAATGACCAAGGTGTTGCCACCTACCGAAGTGAGGCCAAAAGCCAACCCGTGCACGATGCGGATGATTATTAATAAGGTGATGGTGGCGGCAAAGAGATAGCCCACAAACACAGCAGTAAACAGCGACAAAGCCAACAAATACAAGGGTTTGCGTTTGAAAGTATCCATCATATAGCCCGAAAAAGGCCGCACCACCAAAGTGGCCAAGGTGTAGCACGAAATGACCGTGCCAATCACTGCATTGCCAGCCTGAAACTTCTCCATGATGAAAAAAGGCAGCACGGGCAGCAACAAATAGAACGAAAAGAAAAACAAGAAGTTGGCCGCGCAAAGGCACAGATAATTCTTATTGAACAGCTTTTCTTCCATGATTCAAGCTCGATTTCAGAATGCAAAAGTACAGAATAAAGCCTAAAAACGGTCTATTTCGGAAATTTTGTCAGTAAATTACAGCCAATTTTCACTGAAATCGGAAATTTTGTCATTAAAAATAGCGGTTTTGTTCCGTTTTTGGCCTTGGCAAAGAATTTGACTATGCTGGGTCGTCAAACAAAATCA
>CAMZEK010000071.1 GCA_947305795.1 uncultured Bacteroidales bacterium
AGGCCTATCCTCGTCTCGTGGGTGAGACCGGCGGCAAGGACTTCATCTTCGTCCACCACAGCGCCGACCCGCAAGAAGTGGCCGTTGCCATCGTCCGCGGTGCCTTCGAATACCAAGGCCAAAAGTGCTCGGCCGCCTCACGTGCCTACATCCCCGCCTCCATGTGGAACGATGTGAAGAACCGCGTCGGCGACATGATGAGCACCATCAAGATGGGTGACGTGAAAGACTTCACCAACTACGTGAACGCCGTCATCGACGAGGCCTCGTTCGACAACTGCAAGGGCTACATCGACCGCGCCAAAGCCAGCAAGGACGCTGAGATCGTCTTCGGCGGCAACTGCGACAAGAGCGTCGGTTACTTCGTGGAGCCCACCGTCATCCTCGCCAAGGTGCCGAACTACGAGAGCATGGTGGAAGAGATCTTCGGACCCATCATCACCATCTACGTCTACGACGACAACAAGTTCGAGGAGATGCTGGACGTTTGCGACCAAAGCTCGCCTTACGCCCTTACCGGCGCTTTCTTCGGCAACTGCCTGAAGGCCCAGAAGATTGCCAACGACAAGCTGCGCCACGCAGCCGGCAACTACTACGTGAACGACAAGCCCACGGGAGCCGTGGTCGGCATGCAGCCCTTCGGTGGCGCCCGCGCCAGCGGCACCAACGACAAGGCCGGCGGCCTCTGGAACCTCATCCGCTGGACCAGCCCGCGCGCCATCAAGAACACCTTCGTTCCTGCTGCCGCTTACGGGTATCCGTTCCTGGCTAAAGATTAATCGTTACGGCGATATTATCATGAAAAAAATCCGTCAATTTCTTGGCGGATTTTTTATTTTTGCACCATAATTGAATCAGACTAAACAATGAAGAACAACTACCTGAAACTAATTGCTCTCGTCGTGTTGTGCTGGACGACGGTGGAGGCCAATGCACAATGGTCGATTGGTGCCAAGTTTGGATGGACACGAACTACTGCTAACCTTTCTTTTACAGGCCGCATCGACGAGACCTTCTCACCTTTTGATGGTTTTGACGCCAGTTTCCTAGTCCGTTACGAATTCAATGATTGGCTTGCTATTCGTGCCGATCTCAGCTTCATGAAACGTGACTACCAAATGGACCGCAACCTTCATTATCTAGACCCAGTATTCACTCGTTATTATAATAACTATCTAATGCTTCCAGTAATGACCGACTTCTCCTTTGGTGGGGAAAAACTGCGTGGACATCTGCTCTGCGGAGGATTTGCTGGTTATTGGGTGGAAGCCAACGTCTATGGAAAGACCTACTGGATGACAGATTATTATATCTATTTCAACGAATTCAATGAAAAGCGAGAGTTCAATGCAGAGGACCAACGCTTCACCGCAGGACTCGTTGGCGGTATCGGATTGAGCTACAATGTTGTCCCCAATGGAGGATTCAACCTTGACGCGCTCTACTATTATGACCTCGTCAGTTATCACAAAGGGTATGCGCACTTAAGCGATCCGCGCTACTTAAATACCCTATCCGTTACCTTTGGAGTGTATTACAAATTCTAAAACCGAAAACCATGAAAAGAAACATCATCATATTAGCAATCATCACCCTGATTTTCAGCGGATGCCGCAAAGAGGCCGACTATCATCCCTACATCGGTGAAACAGGTGATTTGGCCTACGACAGCTATTCCACCCAGTTTGAATTCCTCTGGAAATGCATCAGTACGGGCTATGTGTTTTGGGACGTGGACGAAACGGATTGGGATGCGGTTTACGACGAGTACATGCCCAAGTTCAATGCGCTTGATGCGATGCATGATGCTGGTCAAGAGGTGATGCTTGCGGAACTTGACACACTTTACCAAGACGTGTTCGGCGGCATGAAAGACCACCACATGACCGTTGTATTGAGAAACCTCTTCCCCGCTACAGACGACAACACCCAATATGTGGTTGTCCGTCCCGGACAAATGGAAGTGGAAAAAAGGGATTATTACATCGAGTCGCGCTCGGAAGAACAGACCAAACTAATTGCCTTTTTCGGCCACATGGAGACAGAATACGATATTGAAGTGCACGAGACGGCCACTGCAAACGTGGAAGAACTTGGCACTTCAGTCACCTATCAATATTTCCTCATCAAGCTCGCCGACGGACGCAAAATCCCCTATCTCTGGCAGTCGATGGCGGCACTCACACCTGTCCTGCGTGACACCACCAGTGCCGGATACCCCCTCCTCTCCCATTGGCTGACGGCCATCACCGAGACGCCTCGTGAGCAGTTGGCTGGCATCATCCTCGACAACCGCGCCAATAGCGGCGGCTATCAGGATGACCTCGACTACCTCATTGGCACCTACCTTAACGAAAGGACAGAAATTCTAAAGACCCGTTACAAGGAAGGTCCCGGACGATACGAGCACTCTGTCTGGACACCATATTATATAGACCCACAAACGCGGTACCATCGCGACATCACTGCAGAAAATATCCCATACGTCATCATTTGCGACATCAACTCAGTTAGCATGGCCGAGATTGAACCTTTGACCATCAAGGCCGTGCTGCCCACCAGCTATGTCATCGGTGAGCGCACCTTCGGAGGCACGGGTCCCTTGCAACCCACTTCCTCCATCGACCTCAACTATGGTGGCCCCTTTGGTAACTACACCACCATGCACCATTACGTTTATACTTCTACGTTTGAGGCACAAATCGGCGGCAAGGTGCTGGAAGGCATTGGCTGCACACCCGACCAAACCGTACTCCGCAAAGACCACAATGACGACTTCAGGCCTCAACTCGACGCGGCTATCGAATACATTATAAATTATAAATGACTATTAGCTTTACGGTAATTTACATTAATGACCATTTACATTATGTTGAAGAATAATCCGCCGAAAATGTTTGGCGGATTTTTTTTCTCTTTTTCAACATTTTCCTATTTTTGTGGCTTGAAATTGAACCAACTATGAAGAAAACATTACTTTTCGTTTTGGCCATCGTGGCAGGCGTTACGCTTCAAGCTCAAGAATACCGCTTCAACAGCGAATCTGACGGGTTCAGCATCAGCAGCAAAAACAGAAACCGACTGATGCTCCGCCATAACCTCAGCGCCGTCACCCTCGAGGAAGCCAACCGCGCCGAAGTGCAGGGACAGGTCATCACGCTTTCAGGCATTTATCTGCCTAACAAGGCTGGTGCGCCCGACTTGCCGAGCCACAGTACTTTCATTGCCATTCCCAACGGGGCCACAGCTTCGCTGAAGATGGTTTCGGCCCAGACCAAGGTCATCAGCAATGTTGATCTCATCCCTGCAGCTGAGCCTCAATTGGACAACGATGCCTCCCCTGCTGTCTATCAGAAAAACTCCGCCATTTACGGGCGCAATGCCTTTTATCCCGAAACACCTTTCCAAATTTCGGAGGTCAGCACGATTCGTGGTGTGCAGGTGGTACAGGTGGGCGTGATGCCTTTCCAATATAATCCTGTCACCAAAGAATTGGTCGTTTATAGCCACATAGAATTGGAATTGGATTTTGACGGCTGCCACGATGTGACAGCCCCACAATATGGTGACATCCGCTACCGCACTCCCGAATGGGACCAAATCCTGCAAGATGTTATCCTTAACCACGACGACCTGCCCGAAGTGGACTACGGCGAGCGCCTCCGCAAGCACTACGAAAACCGTGAGACGGGTTGCGAATATATGATTATCACTCCTGACAATGAAGAGTTTATCTCGTTGGCCGACAGCATCAAGCAATTCAGGATGGAGCAAGGCATCCCCACAGAAGTCTTCACCGTGACGCAATGCGGCGGCAACGACCAGACGGCCATCCGAAACTTCATCCGCAATGCTTACATCAACTGGGACATGCCCCCTGCGGCAGTACTTCTTTTGGGCGACCATGACTCGGACGGCACGAAGGGTATTGTTTCCTACACCATGGACAACCACCCAGGCGGCGACGGCTACAACCCCTACATCTCCGACCATGCCTATTCTGTGATGGACTACACTGACATGCCTCAAATCATTCTGGCACGCATCACGGGACGCAACCACGATGAATTGTACCACATGATCAAGAAAGATCTGGACTACGAGCGCAGGCCTCCCACCGACCCTTATTTCTACGACCGCCCCATCACGGCGATGGGATTCCAGTTGGAACGCTGGTTCCAGCTCTGCTCAGAAGTGGTGAACGGTTTTTGGGAATATGAACTCGGCAAACACCCCGTTCGCCAAAACGCTATCTACGAAGGCACACCAGGCAGCCGTTGGTCGAGCTACGAACATACTAACACCGTGCTCAACTATTTCGGACCAGGCGGTTGCAATTACATCCCCCAAACCATGTCGCACCTCACCGACTGGAGCGCGACGGGCAATAGCGTGAACGAATGCATCAACAACGGCGCCTTCCTCATTCAACATCGCGACCACGGCGCGGAGGAACTTTGGGGCGAGCCAAGCTACAGCATAGGCTTCATCAAAAAGCTGACCAACGAAAACCTCACCTACGTCATGTCAAACAACTGCCTTACGGGACGCTTCAATTACAACAGTGCCGACGGTTGTTTCGCCGAGGTATTCCACCGCCACCAACACGGTGCCTTGGGACTCATTGCGGCCACGCAGGTGTCCTATTCCTTCGTCAACGACATCTACGTTTGGGGTGCTTACGACAACATGTGGCCCGACTTCATGCCCACCTACGGCACGCAACACGCGACCAACTTCATCCGCCCCGCTTTTGGCAACGCGGCCGGCAAATACTTCCTTAGACAATCCTCATGGACCGACGACACATGGAAGACAATTACCTACTACTTGTTCCACCAGCATGGCGACGCTTACATGACCCTTTACAGCGAAGTGCCTCAGGAACTTGCTGTGGAAATGCTGCCCGTGCTCCCCGCTGGAAGCGAGCAATACACAGTGAAAGCCGACGAAGGCGCCACCATCTGCCTGACCGCCAACGGACAAATCATCGGCTTCGACATCGCAACGGGCGATACGCAAACCATTTCCATCACACCGCAAGAAGTAGGCACCACCATAAAGCTCACCATCACCAAGCAGGAGTATTACCGTTACGAGCATTTCATCAAGACCATTTCCACGGAAGAACCTTACCTGATTTTCAACGCCATAGAAATCAACGACGAAGAAGGCAACGGCAACCATGCTCCCGACTACAACGAGACCTGTCGTTTCGGTATCAATCTGCATAATGCGGGTTTTTCTGCTTTGAACAGTTTCAACGTCACCCTCTCCTGTAACCATCCTGCCGTGGAAATCACGGAAAACACATTTGCCTACAACAGCATGGGCGTTGACGAGACCCAGATGCAAAATGACGCCTTCACCGTACACTTCGGCGACGCCTTGAACAACCAAGAAAAAGTGAAGTTTTACCTTAGGATGGAAAACGCCGATTACACCTTCAACGACAGCGTAATCCTCGCCATAAAAGCCCCAAACCTCAAATATGGTCGGCTCAGCATCACCGACATGGATGGAAACGTGATGGACCGCCTGATGAAAGGGAAGTCTTCCTTCCTGACCTTCGACATCGAAAACCACGGAGAAAGCAAGTCGTTGGAGATCAATAACACGCTCCATGTTTTGGCACCTTTCATCAGCGTCGCTGAAGACGAGGTCGCCATCCCCGCCATCGACGCTGGAGCCACTGGACAGGTCACCTTCCGCGCCGACGTTGATGAAGATGCCCTTGAAACCATCATCCAATACACCCTGCGAGCTGAGAGCGGATACCACAACGACCAGATTGAGCGTCACACTACGGTAGGCTTCACCTCCGAGGACTTTGAAGGCGAGACTTTAAACGAAGACCTGCAATGGAACTTGGGTACAGGCAACAAGAAGTGGCACATTACAGAAGACACTACCGCCTTGGGAGGCCATTGCATGAGGTCGCCATCAATCAACAACAATGCCATTGCCAACCTGCACATCGGCATCAACACCGAAATAGACGACAAGTTTTCATTTAATCACAAGACTTCCACTGATGATGGCGACGTACTTATTTTCACGTTGAACAGCAAGGAAATGGGCATTTGGAGCGGTATCAGCGATTGGGAACAAGAGGAATTCGAGTTGCCCGCAGGGACCAACCTGATCCGTTTTTCCTTCAAGAAAGACCAAGAAGACAGTGCCGGAGAAGACGCCGTCATGATTGACGACCTTCATTTCCCGCCCTTTGCCAAAATGGTGATTTATGCTGGAGATGACACCGAGACTTGCCCCAACGCCACTTTCACTCCTGAAGGTTACATATACAACCAAACGGATTTCATCTGGTCCACCAATGGCGACGGCACTTTTGACAATGCCACTTTGGAGCATCCGACTTATACCTTTGGTGAAAACGACAAGGCCGAAGGTCATGTGGAGCTGACCCTTACAGGCACCTCGGCGCATAACGGAAACCAACAGAGTAGTACACTGGCCGTGAACCTATTGCCTAACTTCAACCCAAACCATGTCCCTGAAACGCCCGTAGGAATGGCCGAAATCGACCTACGTTTGCTTACCCAAAACGAATACTGCGCTGAGGAAGTCGAGGATGTATTTTACGCTTGGAACCTTGAACCCGCCACGGCAGGCACCATCACGGGAGAGAGCCGTATCGCCCTTGTGGAATGGAATAGCGATTTTCGCGGACAAGCCAACATCAGTTACCGATATGAGAACCCTTGTGGCTCCACTGCGGCTTCAGAAACCTTGATTGTCAATGTGTTCAACTCCACGAGTATCGACGATCAGCAAGCCACAACCTTTGAAATCTATCCCAACCCGACCTATGGTAAAGTCAACCTCGTCATGGGCGAGAACCTGCAAGGAAAGGCTGTGATTGAAGTGTACAACCTTCTGGGTGAAAGGATGTTGTATCAAGAAGCTAACCATTCGCGCCAAGGCGAGACGATTTCCCTCGACCTAAGCAGAATGGTTTCGGGGCTGTATATCATCAAGTTAAGTGTTGAAAACGGTAGTTACACAAAGAAAGTAAGCGTCAAATGATAAAAAAGTCCTATTTTTGCGACAATTAAACAGTTAAACAATCAACAATTAAACATCATAACATGGTAAGCTACAAAGAATTAGGGCTCGTGAACACCCGTAAAATGTTCGCCAAGGCTGTGGACGGCGGCTATGCCATCCCCGCTTTCAACTTCAACAATATGGAACAGATGCAGGCCATCATCATGGCTGCCGTCGAGACCAAGTCGCCCGTCATCCTGCAAGTGTCGAAAGGCGCACGCAACTACGCCAACCAGACCCTGCTGCGCTACATGGCCCAAGGCGCTGTGGAATA
>CAMZEK010000072.1 GCA_947305795.1 uncultured Bacteroidales bacterium
AATGTCCGAAACGGCAAAATTGGTAGGAGCGGGGCAGGCCACTTCGGTGGTGAAGCTCACTTCGTTGCTCCATTCGCTATATCCATCAGTGCCGCAGTTGGCACGCACTTTTACGGTGTAGTCGGTTTCTGGAGCAAGGTTGGTGAGGGTATAAGGATTCTGGGTCACATTGGTGACTTGTCCGTTGAGATCGATTTGCCAAGCATTGGCATCCGAAGTCCAGCTCAAATCAGCGGTGTGGGGACCAATGTTGTCCACAGCGAGATGCGTGGGCTTCGGGCACGCGGGCTGTTCGCCAGGGATGTAGTTGAAGGTGGTCTTGGGTAAGAAATTCTGCTGGTTGATAGAACTACCATAGCCGCCCATGGAAGCACCAGTGGCAGAAATACCGTACCAACTGCAACTAACGTAAGAACCGGTAACAGTTTGGTTGAAACCAATCATCAGGTTGCCGCCCATGTATTGATACGGAGCATCCAAGGTAACCACCATTTGGTTGCCGCTGATGCTGAGGCTACCAGCGTTCTTGACCTTTGTCATGGTGCTGTAGTCGGCAAGTTCAGAAAGGGTGGTTTCGGAGGTTTCGGTCATGTAGACCTCAAATTGGGCAGCGCCCCAATCCTTGTCGGCTGCAGCATAGAAGGTCAGCTGGGTGATGTTGCCCCAGGTTATGTCTTCCAAACTTTCGGCAGGAATGATGAACTGGCTCTTGGTGATTTGGTCAACATAGAAACCATAAATCGGCACATAACCGTTGGTGCTGGTGCCGTCGTTCACGGTGATTTGGTAGGCATTGGTGGGGGTGAAGGTCACCACATTGCTCCAACCACTCTGTTCACTGCCGCAGTTGGCGCGCACCTTGGCGGTGTAGGTCGTTTCGGGGGTAAGACCAGTGAGCTGGAAGGGATTGGTAGTAGCAGCGATGAGGTTGGTCTCATCGTCGTTGAGGCAAATCTGCCAAGCGGTGGCTTCAGAGGTCCAGCTCAATGTGGCCACGGTGCCATTGCCAGAGGTAAGGGCTACGTTCAAGCCGCTGGGCTTGGGGCAGGCAGAGGGAGCCTCGAAAGTGAAGTCATCAAGGAAGAGGTATAAAGCATCGTTATACACATACTTGATGGCCACTTTTTTGGTTCCTGCGGGAAGTGTTGCTTCATACAACTCCCACGATAGCGAAGCAGTGGTTATGTCGCCATACGTGAAAGCACTTGGGTCAGTAACATTCTCGTCAGTAGTGTAACCGACATAGAATTGTTCATCGCCATAAGAGTTGGTACTTTCCTTGTAGTAGAAACTCAAGGCAACACCGTTTCCAGTGCCCGAGAGTACGGGTGATACAAGATAAGCATTCTGCTCGGAATAATAAAATTGGAATCCATAAGAGCCTTCATGCTTGGCACTGGTAGAAATGCCAGTACTAGAACTGGTTTTCTGAACGGTCCAGCCTGCGGCGTCCAGATCATTGTTTTCGAAGCCATAAAAGTAAGGTAAGGCTTCCTGTGCATTGGCTGCCCACGGCACCAATAGGGCCAATAGCAGCATCATTAGTAGTGATTTTTTACACATAATGATTTAAATTTAAGTTAAACAATTAGTTAGTTGTTTGTTTGTTTGTTTGTTGTTTATAAGTGCTTTTATTATTCATAATTTCTGTGTACAATTATACATATTAAGAAGCGACAAATATAGGAAATGAAACAGTAACTCAAACAAAAGGTTCGGGAAAAGTAAGTGGTTCCGAAAAAAAAGTTATCAACAGCCGTTGTTGATAATTATGGTTTTTGGGTTGTAATTCAGTGCTTTATGTTTTTATATGGTTGTTCATAACTAGGAGAAATGAAGTGAGACTCTCTGAAAAAGCGTGTTTCGGCTTCTTTTGGAACCTTGTCCGCCATGACGGTAAAAGGCTTAAGATAGACTTGTCCTGTGTAGGGTCTCGATATGAAAACTAAACCTGTTCCTCTATATATTAATAGGTGTAAAATCGCCGCAAAGCTTCAAGTAGCTGTTTTTCGCCGCAGAGGCCTACGCTTGACACTTGAAAGACCACTTTGGACGAAATTGTCAAGTAGCAGCTATTCATTTGATATACAGGCTGTAATCGCCGTTTTTTTTCGACTTCGGCTTTTTGGCAAATCAAATTTTTTATTGTTTTTTTGCGTTGATAAACAGGAAATCACGAAATTTGCGCCTTCCAAAAGAAGTGCATGGCTGGAGCGGTAAGCGAGTTGCGTCGGGTGGCAGGCCAAGACAGGTTTCAAATGATTGAATAGTTAACACTATGAGAACTAATATATTAAGAAAGAATTGCTCCAGATATAGAGCACCGCAGGAGGCCAAGGCCAAGGGCATTTATCCCTACTACAAACCCATTCAGTCGGAGCAAAGTACGGTGGTGAAAATCGATGGAAAGGACGTGCTGATGTTCGGCTCCAACAGTTACCTCGGTCTCGCCAACGACCCGCGTCTGAAGGAAGCCGCCATCGAAGCCATCAAGAAATATGGGACGAGTTGTTCTGGCTCGCGGTTCCTCAACGGCACCTTGGACATCCACGTGGAGCTGGAAGAGAAGTTGGCCAAGCTGGTAGGCAAGGAAGCCTCCGTGTGCTTCAGCACGGGATTCCAAGTCAACCTCGGCGTGGTGTCGGCACTTTGTGGACGCAACGATTATTTGCTCCTTGACAGCCTCGACCATGCCTCCATCATCGAAGGCAGCCGGCTCTCGTTCGGCAAGGTCTGGAAATACAACCACAACGACATGGACAGCCTTGAGGCCAAGCTCAAGAACTGTGCTCCCGAAGCGATGAAACTCATCGTGGCTGACGGCGTGTTCTCGATGGAAGGCGACATCGTGCCATTGCCGCGCATGGTGGAATTGGCCGAAGCCTACGATGCCGACATCATGATTGACGACGCCCACGCCCTCGGCGTGCTAGGGCACCATGGACGCGGCACCGCCGACCATTTTGGCCTCACCGACAAGGTCGACCTCATCATGGGCACTTTCTCCAAGTCGTTCGGCTCGTTGGGCGGTTTCATCGCCGCCGACTTCGACGTCATCAACTACCTGAAACACAACGCCCGAAGCTTGATTTTCAGCGCCAGTATGCCGCCCTCCAACGTGGCTTCGGTGAGCAAGGCCATCGACATCATGCTCAATGAGCCTGAGCGCATCCAGCATCTTTGGGACTTGAGCAACTATGCCCGCCAGCAGTTCAAGGACCGCGGCTTCGACACAGGTCACAGCGAGACGCCCATCATCCCGCTCTTTGTGCGCAACTCGGAGAAGGCTTTCTGGCTGTGCAACAGGCTGTTGGACGACGGTGTGTTTGTCACTCCCGTCATCGCGCCCGCCGTGCCCGAGGAGGATGTCTTGATTCGTTTCGCGCTCATGGCCACGCATACTTTTGAGCAGGTAGACGAGGCCATCGAGAAAATTACCAAGGCTTTCAGGGAAGCTGGGGTGATATGGTAGTTTTCATCACAGGAATTTCTTCAGGTTTCGGCCTCGCGACGGCCAAGTTGCTGTCGGAGGAAGGACACATTGTGTACGGCACTGTGCGCCGAGAGGTGGAGCCTTTGCCTAAGGTGCATTACTTCCAGTTGGACGTCCGAGACCACGATGCCGTAAAGCAAGCCGTTGACGAAATCATTGAAAAAGAAGGCCGTATCGATGTCTTGGTCAACAATGCAGGCATGGGCATCGGCGGACCGTTGGAGTTTGCCACCGAGGAGGAAATCCGTTTGCAGATGGACACCAACTTTTTGGGTTTGGTGCATTGTGTGTATGCCGTGTTGCCCCAGATGCGCAAGCAAGGCAGTGGCAAAATCATCGCCTTGAGCAGCATCGGTGGACTGATGGGGTTGCCTTTCCAAGGGTTTTATTCGGCCAGCAAGTTCGCCATTGAAGGCTATTGCGAGGCCTTGCGAATGGAGACTCGATCATTGGGAATCAAGGTTGTGGTGGTTCGTCCTGGCGATTTCAGTACAGGCTTTACGGGGAGTCGCCTCAAGGTTGCTAACGAGGCTGCACTCAAAGCTTATCCTCAATATAGGAACGCCATCCAAAAGGTGGAACACGATGAAAAAGGAGGCTTGAAGCCCGAAGTTCTGGCCCGAAAAATCAGTCATATCATCAACAAACGCAATCCCAGGAACGGATATGTGGTGGCTTCGTTGGAGCAAAAGCTCTCCGTTTTGCTGAAGCGCATCCTGCCCGCCAAATGGTTTGCGCGGATTTTGGGGTCGTATTACAGACTTTCCTAAAATTTTTCCTTTTTCATTTCGTTTTGTTGTTTGGATTGTTTAATTTTGCAACCCAATTGGAATAAACAAACAAAACGAAAAATATATGCAAGACAAACTGCAAGAATTGACCGACAGGCTTTATAACGAGGGCTTGTCGAAAGGAAAGCACGACGGTGAGGAATTGGTTCAGAAGGCACAAGCCGAGGCCGACCGCATCGTGGCCTACGCCAAGGCTGAAGCCGACCGCATCGTGGCCCAGGCCAACAAGGAGGCCGAGGAGCTGAAGACCAAGGTGGCCGCCGATGTGAAGATGGCCGCCACGCAGAGCATCGCCGTGACGAAACAAGAAATCGAGAAGATGGTGGTGTCTAAGGCTGCCACCGAAGGCGTGAAAGCCAACATGAGTAATGCTGGTTTCGTCAAGGAATTGATTACCAGTGTGGTGAAGGCTTTCAATCCACAGAATGCCACGCCTGTTGACCTGAGCCTCATCCTTCCCGAATCACTGAAAAGTGAGGTGGAACCTTTCGTGAAAAGCGAAATCGCCAAACAGTTCAAGGGCGAGGTGAAGGTGGACTACTCCAAGAAGATGAACGGTGGCTTCAAGGTGGCCCCCAAGGACGGCGGCTATGTGCTGCAGTTCACCGATGACGAGTTCACCCAGCTCATCGCCAACTACCTGCGTCCCGCCACCAAGAAAATCCTCTTCGGCTGATGGATAACTACGTCTATATCGTGGCTGGCTTGCCGGAACTGACCTCGGGCTTCGAGAACACGGGCTTCAACTATGCCGCTGTGAAAGAAAGCATCATGGAGCTGCTCTCCGAGAAGGATCAGCAACTGGTCGAACTCATGGAGGGGGGCTTCAACGAGGACACGCTTAATGCCGAGTTCTACGACAAAGCCGCCAAGAGCAAGAACCGTTTCATCCGCGAGTACTTCGACTTCGATGGTCGCCTGCGCAACATGAAGGTGAACTACCTGGCCAAGCGTCTCGGCAAGCAGGGCGACAACTACATCGTTGAGCTGCCCGAGGCCGACTTTGAGGAAGCCAAGCAAATCACCGACATCCTCGCTGATGCCGACTTCGTGGATCGTGAGCAGCGTATGGACGATTTGAAATGGGAGAAGGCCAGCGACATTGCCCGCATGGACTACTTCAACATGAACGCCATACTTGCCTTCTTGGTCAAAGCCAAAACCGTTCAGCGCTGGGCAGAACTCGATGCGGCGAAGGGGCAGGAGATGTTCCATAAGCTGGTCGCTGAGGTGCGTGGCACTTTTGAAGGTGTAAACGGCCCATCGGCCCTGCGACAAGCTCAGGGACCTTCAGGGGCCTCCGCTCTTGAAAAAGTTGAGGGTGCCTGAGCTCCGACCGAATCTTTGAATATTAAATTTTGAATATTGAATCACATAATATGAAAACAACAGGAAAAGTTACAGGAATCATTGCAAACCTGGTCACCGTGGAGGTGGACGGCCCTGTGGCACAGAATGAGATCTGCTTCATCGACTTGCAAGGCGTCAAGCTGATGGCAGAGGTCATCAAGGTGAACGGGAACAAAGCCTCCGTGCAGGTGTTTGAGAGCACCCGCGGCCTCCAAATCGGCGACAAGGTCGAATTCCAAGGCTACATGCTTGAGGTGACCTTGGGACCTGGTCTGCTTTCGAGCA
>CAMZEK010000073.1 GCA_947305795.1 uncultured Bacteroidales bacterium
GCGTGCTGGGTCGCATGTTCGACGGCATCGAGTACCGTGGCTTCGACCAGGCCACTGTCGAGGAACTGGCCAAATATGCCGGCGTCCCCGTGTGGAACGGTCTTACCGCCGAAGCTCACCCCACTCAAATTCTGGCTGACTTCCTCACCATTCAGGAGCATACCGACAAGCCCCTCAACCAGGTGAAGTTCGCTTATATCGGCGATGCCCGTTACAATATGGGCAACAGCCTGATGGTCGGTGGTGTGAAGATGGGTATGGACATCCGCATTATCGCCCCCAAGAAACTGCAGCCGGCCAAAGATCTTGTCAAGAAGTGCCAGGAAATCGCCAAGGAAACCGGTGCCAAGCTTACCGTCACCGACGACGTGGAGAAGGGCGTGAAAGGTCTTGACTTCATCTACACTGACATCTGGGTATCGATGGGCGAGCCCGACAACGTGTGGAAAGAGCGTATCGATATGCTGATGCCCTATCAGGTCAATGCAGAACTGATGAAAAAGACAGGCAACCCCAAGTGCAAGTTTATGCACTGCCTTCCTTCGTATCACAATCTGGAGACCAAGGCCGGCCGCGACGTTTATGAGAAGTTCGGCTTGAACGGTATCGAGGTCACCGAGGACGTATTCGAAAGCGAGAACAGCATCGTCTTCGACGAAGCCGAGAACCGTATGCACACCATCAAGGCCGTCATGGTGGCCACGTTGGGCGACTAATCACAAGTCCAATAGCATCAAAAAAGAAAGGAACCTCGATTCGAGGTTCCTTTCGTGTTTTTAGGCAAAGCCTATGGTCATCAGTGGCTAACCACCACGCGCTGGTTGCTCACCGTGCCGTCGCTCTGGCGGATGTTGAAGAAATACGTGCCTTCGCTGTATTGGCTCAAGTTCACGTTGAGCATCATGCTATTGGCAGGGATAGTCTCAACCAATACACCCATCATGTTGTAAACCATCACGCTCTCGATGCCTTTAGCCGACTCGATGCGCACTTGACCGTTGGCGGGGTTAGGATAGACTTTGGCCGTTGATGAAATCTCGGAGACACTCAGCAATTCGCCGTCAACGGTAACGTTAAACACCACATTACCAGCATTAGATTCCACGGTAACGATTGCTTCAGCAACACTTCTGCCAACAGGAGCATTGGGACCAATCATGAAATGGAAATCTTCTCCTTCAGCCAACGTATAAGACTGACCGCTCATGGGTTCAATGGTCAGAATTTCCACGCCATAAGAATTGGATTCAGTAATGGCAGTAATTTCGATGGGCGTATGCGAAGCGAAATTGCCGTTGGTCACATAGACATCGGCTTCGGGTTCGTTGACGGTCAAATCGACATAAGGTGAACCGGGGATATACAATCCCATGTCTTGCAAGTTTTCAGACACTGCGGCCATAACTTTGACAGAAGTCACATCATTAGGATACAAAGCAACCACACCTACCACGTTGAACAATTCGGGATCGCCTTCAAACGAATACTCAGTGTCAGTGATGTTTTCAGCCACCAGTTCGTTGTTCACATAAACATTGTATCCGGTGGGAGTGCCGTTGGCAGGAGCATCCCAAGAAGCCTCAAACAAACCTCTTGGACCAGGAACTTCAGTCAAAGTCAGATTCTCTACAGGATAGGGATGCACATCGGTGTACTCGTAAGCAAAGTGGCTATTATACACATATTTTGAGCTGTAGTTCTGTACCCAGATGGACACTTCGAGGTCGCTCATTTCCTCCACGTGGGTTGACGACATATCTTGGGTGAACTCCAAACGTTGCATTTCGCCAGTTGTGAAAGCGATGGTTGAGCCTTCGCCATCGGGCATCATCTTCATGAAGACGTGGTGGAACTCGGTCTCACCATTGCCTCCCACGTTGTTGTACGTCACTTTTTCATTGATGGCGACAAACACGCGAGCCTCAACATCAACGTATGGCATCACATCAGCAAAAATATGGATGTTGTTGCCATCCACAGTGAATGAACCTCTGACATCGAAGTAGCCAGGTTCTGCGGCGTGTTGGTCGAAAGTGTTTTGGTTAACAGCAGCGTTATTGGTGCCCACTCCGTCAAGGTAAATGTCGGGCACACCGCTCACACCGTAATAAGTGCGGCGCACACCACCTTCTTGGGTGTAGTAGGGGTCACCGTTGCCGGGCCAGTTCATCTGGTACTTGGTGTAGGTGTAGCGACCGGGATTGTTGTTGCAGAATGTGTTCATCTGGTTGTTCACGTTCACGCAAGGTCCGCAGGTGGAAGAGGAGAAATGTTCAATCATAGGAAATCTTTGGGTGAAACCAACGGGAACAGAAAAATGTTTCTCCCAAGTGTTGTTGTCAGCCAAATCGTCATCCACCCCATTCACCTTGTTGATGGTCAGCACGATGTCATAGCTGCCAGGAGTGTTAACAGGGACGGGCACATCGAAAGTCAAGGTAGTTGTAGCCAAAGGATCGAGGTTGACATTAAAGGTTTGTTCCACAGGTTCCATACCCGACACCTCGTATGAGGCTTGGATGGAAGTGACAGGAGTGGAGCCATAGCTCATCACACCCATGTTGACCGTAAGGTCGCCAACTTGCACCAGTTCGGGGATGGAGGTACCCGTAACAGCCACATCGAGGTTTTCGAGCGTAAAGATCTTGACATCGTCAAAGAACCAGTCGTTGATGTTGTAGCTGCTGCCGTTGAAGAAGATGCAGAACTGAACATTGGGTTGGCCCATATCAGAGTTGTTGACGGAGACATTTACGGTCCATGACGAACTGGTGTTGTAGCCATGGCTCCAAACCTCATTCCAAGTGTTACCGCCGTCAGATGACGTAGCCACACCAATGGTGTTGCTGCCCGAATAGTTGTCAAGTGCATGCTTGAAGGAGAACACCACCTCGTTGAAACCTGTCATGTCGATGGCGGGAGACACGAGACGTGTCATGCCATTGAATTGGGGACTCCAGGTGAGGTGCATTTCATTGGGAGTGCCGCCAGCATTGGCAGTAGCCGACACCGACCAGTTGTTGGGTTGGCCTGCAATGCTCCAACCGGCGGGCATTGAGGAACCATCGAACGATTCTTGCAGCAAAACCGTACGGTTTTGTGCCATCATTGCCGTTGCAAACAGCAAGGCGAATGCGAATAGTAAGGTTTTTTTCATAGTGTTAAAAATTTAATGTTTAGATAATTAGATTAGATTTTTCGGTGCAAAAATAAGAACAATTTTGAATAATGACTATTAGTTAGGTGAAAAAAACATCCTCAAACTAACAACAATATTCCATAAACCAACACCAGCAAAAAACTATGCTTCACCTGCCTGCCCAAAAACGGGTCAAGCAGTTCGGGCTTTGTCTTCTTGATGGCAATAAGGTCCTTCAAAAAGAGAAGGAACAGCACCACAAAAAGGTAGGAATACCACGCAGCTTGGTGCAAAACGAGATAAACAGCGAGGCACAAGAAAGCCCCACCGATAAGTAGGCAATGGTAGACGAAAGCCTTCTTCAACCCTAGTTTCACCACAAGGCTGTTCTTGCCCGATGCCTTGTCGTTCTCATAGTCGCGCATGTTGTTGATATTGAGCACGGCGTTGGAGAGGAATCCCATTGCGGTGGCAGGCAATAAAACACTGAAATCGAGCGATTTTGTTGCTAAATAAAAGGTTCCTGCCACGGCTGCCCAGCCGAAAAAGAGGAAACAGTAGAAATCGCCTAAGCCGCGATAGCCGTAGGGATGCTTGCCCAAAGTGTAGAGCAAGGCCGCCAACACTGCACCTATGCCCAAGGCGGCAAAAACGGCGAGTTCTTGCCAAGTTAAGCTAGAGAAGACAAAAATCAGCAAGGCTCCGGAAACCAAACACAAGCCTGCTGTGAAGGCCAAGCCGCGTTTCATTTCTTTTTCAGTGATGGCTCCGCTCTGCATCTCGCGCTGCGGGCCTACCCGCTTCGCACTGTCGGTACCTTTCTTGAAGTCGCCATAGTCGTTGGCGAGGTTGGAGAGGATTTGGAGCAGGATGGCTGTAAGGGCAGCAAACACTATGACAATATAGGGCTGGCCCTTCGACGGGCTCAGGGACCTTAGCTGGTCAAAGGCCAAAAAACCTCCTAGCAGCACTCCCGAAAAAGAGAGCAGCACCGTCCTCGGACGGGCTGCTCTAATCCAACTTTTTAACTTTGCCATATTATGTTGGTATTGCTTTCGGCAAGAAATTGTTCAAAAATCTATTTAAAAATCTTCAAAAGCTTCTTTCTTGATTTTCAATGGATCTTATTTTGATTTTTGATAGATTTCTACACGAAGTGTATCCCATAAAACATCATCTCCTGCGGCCTCCGCCACCACGGCGGCGAGGTGAGTAATAATCGTTGTCATCATAGCGGCTGGCGCCACGGCGACCACGACCTGAGTCTCTCGATGAAGACCTTGATGAACCGCCTCTCGATGAGCCTCCTCTTGAGCTTCCACCTCTTGAAGAACTGCTCTTCGAAGAACTACTGCCCTTCTTGGCACCAAAGCCACGCTCGGCGTTGCGCTGCTTGCGGCTCGGACGGTCGTCATCGTCGATGAAGACTTCGATGTCGTCAAGATGCTCTCTCCAGTCAGGGTCGAGCCACTCGCGACCATCGCGTGAGCGTTCCGACTTGTAGAAAGGTTTGTCGTCGTCGAAATCTTTCTTTTTCTTCTTCGATTTCTTCTCGAAGAAGTCGTCGTCGTGCTTTTCACGCTTCTCGCGGAAGTCATCACGCTTACGGTCGTCGCGGTCGCGACGCTCCTTGCGTTCCTTTTTCTCGCCGAAATCTTTCTTCTCGCTGCTCTTCTTGCGCTCGGGCTGGTCTTTGGCCACCTCCACCACGATGCCGCGCGGGTTGTTGTGCGGGTCGGCAAAGCAGTCGAGAATCATCGGGACAAAGCTCTCTTCGACATCCACATAGGAATAGTCGCCATAGAGGTCGATGCGGCCAATCGGGATGTTCTTCGAATGGGTGACGTCGTTGATCTTGCCGATGATCTTCTGCGGCAGGATGTGGTCGTTCTTGCCCATGCCGAAGTAGAGGCGCATCATGGTCTCATCGCGATGCTCGCGCTCTTTCTTGAGCTCCTTGCGGTCTTTCTTCTCGTCTTTTTCATTGACGTTGAGGTCGACGGCATCCTTGTAGTATTCAAGGAAACGGTTGAAGTTGAGCGCGACCATGCGGGTGATGAGTTCCTCACGGCTCATCCAGTCCAGCTTGCGGAAAACCACTGGCAAGTAGTCGTCAATCTCCTCGCTATTGATGTTGACATGTTCGATGCGGTCGATGTGGTTGAAGAGCTGCTTCTCGCACACTTCCTTACCCGTAGGAATCATGGCCTTCTCGAAGGGACGACCCACAATCTTCTCAATCTTCTTGATTTTGCTCTTCTCGCGCAAGTTGATGAGGCTGAGGCAGATACCACGCTTATCGGCACGACCTGTACGGCCGCTACGGTGCACGTAGGTCTCAATGTCGTCAGGCAGGTTGTAGTTGATGATATGCGTCAGTTCCTTCACGTCGATGCCACGAGCGGCCACGTCGGTAGCCACCAGCAGTTGCAGGCTGCGTTTGCGGA
>CAMZEK010000074.1 GCA_947305795.1 uncultured Bacteroidales bacterium
AAATCCTCATCGAAAACACCGAAACCCGCGACCAACCCAAGAACAAGGAGAACGCTCTGCGCCTCCTGAAGTCGCAACTCTACGACCGCGAGATGCGCCACCGCATGGAGGAACAGAACAAAATTGAGGCGGGCAAGATGAAGATCGAATGGGGCAGCCAGATCCGCTCCTACGTCTTCGACGACCGCCGCGTGAAAGACCACCGTACCAACTACCAAACTTCCGATGTACAAGGTGTTATGGACGGCAATATTGATGCCTTCCTAAAAGCTTGGCTGATGGAATTTGGCGGCAAAAAAGAATAAGCCATGGTTACTTTTTTTATTGCATTGGCCGTCTTGATTCTCGGCTACCTCATTTACGGAAAGTTCGTTGAAAAAGTCTTCGGCATCGACCCGCAACGCGCTACGCCCGCCACCACCATGGCCGACGGCGTGGATTACGTGCCGATGAAACCTTGGCGCATCTTCCTGATTCAGTTCCTCAACATTGCGGGAGTCGGTCCTATCATTGGAGCCATCATGGGCGCGCAGTTCGGCACGGCCTCGTTCCTTTGGATTGTGTTCGGCAGCATCTTTGCTGGTGCCGTCCACGACTTCATGGCGGGCATGATTTCGCTCCGTGACAAGGGCTGCAGCCTTCCCGAAATCCACGGCACCTATCTCGGCAACGGCGCAAAACAGTTCATGCGCGGCTTCACCGTGTTGTTGATGATACTTGTCGGCGTGGTGTTCGTCAATACGCCAGCGACCTTGCTCCTGAACAACTTCACACCTAGCTGGAACCCGTACATCTGGGTCGTCATTATCTTAGCTTATTACCTGATTGCCACACTCTTGCCCATTGACAAGCTCATCGGCAAAATCTACCCTATCTTCGGCATCCTGCTCCTCGGCATGGCCGTGGCCATCTTCGTGGCTTTCCTCATTTACAAGCCCGAGATTCCTGAACTTTGGAGCGGTTTGCAAAACCGTCATCCCGCCGCAGCGCACAATCCCATCTTCCCGATGATGTTCATTTCGATTGCCTGTGGCGCCATTTCAGGCTTCCATGCCACCCAGTCGCCGCTGATGGCACGTTGCATGGTGAATGAGAAACAAGGTCGCCCTATTTTCTATGGCGCCATGATAACGGAAGGCGTTGTCGCCCTAATTTGGGCCGCTGCCGCCTCCTATTTCTTCGGTCCCGACAGCGTTGTCGACGTAACAGGCAAGAGCGGTGCTGCCATCGTGGGCGTGATTGCCAACACCTGGTTCACGCCGATTATCGCCACCATCACCATCTTGGGCGTCATCTCGGCGGCTATCACTAGCGGCGACACGGCTTTGCGCTCGGCGCGACTCATCATCGCCGACTTCATGCATTATGACCAAAAGCCCATCAAGAACCGCCTGATGATTGCCATCCCGATGTTTGCCGTCACTGCACTCATCCTCGTCTATAGCCTCGCCGATGCGAAAGGCTTCGACATGATTTGGCGCTACTTCGCTTGGGCCAACCAAGTACTTGCCACCGTAACCCTATGGGCCATAACAGTTTACATCGCCAAAAACAAAGGCAAGCTTTGGTATCTCATCACCCTTATCCCAGGTCTTTTCATGACCATGGTGACAGGCAGTTTCCTCTTCGTGGCTGAAAAAGAAGGGCTAGGCACACTCTTGCCTCGTCCTGTGGGCTACGGCATCGGGGCTGCCATCACCGTGCTGGCTTTGGTGTTGTTTGCAATATGGCTGAAGAAGCAAGGTAAGGTTTCACATCAAAAATAGCGTCCCCCCCCTCTGCTATTGACCGTGACCAGCATCCTCTTGGGGTAATTGTTGGCCTCTGTAGTCGTTTTTTTGCCTAAATTCATCCCAATTGGGCAAAAATCATAGGGACAAAATTTTGTCCCTATAAAATTCAATCAATTGAAAACCAACGGTTTGAGTTGGGACAATCCAAAAATCATAGGGACAAGAATTTTGGAGACCCCGAAAAGCTCTTGACAAGCGTTTTTTCTGTATATTTTTGCGACAGAAAAACGGACGCGCTTTGCGTCATTGCGAGCGAAGCGCGGCAATCCATAAAAAGCATAAGTCTAGATTGCTTCATCGTTCCTCCTCGCAATGACACAAAGCGGCGAAGAAGTCCAAGTCAAAAAATACAGCCTATGAACGCAAAACAGAAATCCCTAATCCTTTTGGCCGTCGCCCTCGGCGCGATGATGACCGCCTGCGACACGCCAGAAAAACGCTACGAGCGGGCGCGTACCTTATATGAAGAAGGCACCGAACTGCGCGAACAACGCCTCTCGGAAGCCGCCGCCGAGCGTTTCCTCCAAGCCCTCGACCTCCTCGGCAAGGGCGAAACGGACGAAAAGACCGTCCGATTGGAAGGCCAACTGAAAGACAACCTCGGCGCGATGTACAACAAGCACGGCCTCTTTGAGGATGCGCTCACAATGCACCGTGAGGCTATCGCATGTTTCCGTCAGGTGGACGACTCCGCCGAAGTGATGACCGCCATGCGCAACTGTGGCCGTGTGGCGAACTCGATGGAGCAGTTCAACCAAGCCAAACGCTATTACGACACGGCTTTCAGCATTGCCACCTTATTAAATGATGAGGCCATGCAGAACGACCTCTACCTTGAGATGAGCCGCGACTACTACCTGCCCACGGGCAATTTCCCCAAGGCCATCGAGTGCATCAACCGTGCCATGCAGGGCGGATTGGAGGGCAACGACTTGGACATCGCCGAAATGACCCTCGGCGTGCTGTATTACTACACCAAGGACTACGAAACGGCCAAGACCCACCTCAACGCCGCCCTCCGCAGCGACAGGGCCGGACTGAAAATGTCTGTCTATCAAACGCTATACGCCATCGCCTACAACGAAGGCGACTTGCAGCAAGCCCTTGAATACCAAGACCTTTTCATGCAAAGCATGATGCAGAGCGACCAAGAGCACGCCTCCGACAACCTGCAACGCCTCAAGGCCGAATATGAACTGAAAGCCCAAAAGAGCGAGATGGAAGTCGTGATGCGCAACCGTAGCCTGAAACTCTGGCTTATCATCGCCGCAGCAGTGATTGCCATTCTCGTCATCGTGCTGATTGTGAGAAAGAAAGTGAGCGACCACAAGTTAGCTATGGAGCAGTTCCGTGGCCAAATGGAGCGCGACCAAAACCGCATCCATGAGTTGGTGAGCGACATGGAGAACCTCATCCGCACCAACGACGACCTCCGCCGCGACCGTCAGACGCTCTCGCAAAAAGACCTGCTGATGACCAGCAAAATCATGGGGCGCAACAAGATTTACGCCACGGCGCAAAGCCTCGGCGAGCAGGTGACCGCCGACGCGATGAACTTCACCTTCACTGACACCGACTGGGCCGACTTCATCAGCCTCACCGACTTGGTTTACGACGGCTTCTCGCAACGCCTACTTGAACTCTATCCCAAACTCGGCCCGTGGGACGTGCGCATCTGCTGCCTCTCCAAAAACGGTTTCTCCAACCAAGTGATTTCCATTCTCTTGGACACCCAAACCGAGTCCTACTACAAACGCAAGACCCGCATCAAGCAAATGAAGATGAACCTCCCCGACGACAACCGCAGTTTTGAGGAAATCGTCAATGCAGTATAAATCTTTAAATCTTAAATCTTTAAATTTTGAATTAAATAAATAACAATCAAATACTTAGAACAATGAAAAAGTTATTCTTTACCTTAGCAATTCTGGTCGGCTTCGCGATGCAAGCCTTGGCCTATGATTTTCAAGTCAACGGCATTTGCTACAATGTCAAAAGTGATTCATTAAGCACGGTCAGCGTCACATACGGTGATGAAGATTATTCAGGAAACATTGTCATTCCGAGTACGGTTGCCGTGAATGATCGCATCTATACGGTGGTCGAAATAGAAACCCATGCCTTTGCATACTGCGAGGGTCTGTTGTCGGTAGACATTCCCAATACTGTGACTTTAATTGGCGATGGCGCTTTTGAGGGTAGTGCAGACCTTGTTTCCGTGGCGCTCCCCAATGCCATCACGACCATCCAGTACGCTACTTTCAAGAATTGCACAGGCCTCACTTCAATCGTGATACCCAATTCTGTTGTCACCATCGAAGGCCATTCTTGGTATAATTACGGTGCGTTTGCCGGTTGTACCAATTTGGCTTCCATAACGTTCCCAAATGCCATCAGGAGCATTGGCCGTGAAACTTTTCTTGAATGTTCCAGCCTAACTTCCATCAATTTGCCCAATTCGTTGACGGAAATTGGCGAATATGCTTTTTGCAAATGCTATAACCTCACTTCGATACACTGGCCTGAAGGTATCCACGAATTGCCTGTAGGTATTTTTTCGAGGTGTACGGCCTTGGAGTCTTATGAAGTGCCTGACCATATCGTTACCATTGGCGAATCGGCGTTTGGCAATTGCACTGGTTTGTCCTCGATTACGATTCCCAATTCGGTGACGACTATTGGGAGAAGTGCGTTTGCAGGTTGCACCAATTTGACCTCCGTGCATATTCCCTCATCGGTCACTTCATTAGGTGGTTGCGCCTTCCAACGTTGCTCGAATCTCGTGTCAGTGAACATTCCTGAAGGTGTCACCACAATTGAAGGTTGGTTGTTTGGCGAATGTACCAGTCTTCCTGAAATCAACATGCCGAATACCATAACCAGAATTGGAAACAACGCATTTTATATGTGCGACAGCCTTACTTCAGTTCAGATTCCGCCCTTGTGCGACAGCATCGGATTCTTTGCGTTTAGCGGTTGTAAAAACTTGACCTCCGTTGATTTGGGTAATGTTAGGAGTCTTTCAAATGATGTTTTTGGTGGATGTGATAGGCTTGAAAATGTGGTCATTCCTAATACGGTTAGATTTATGGGTTATTCCGTGTTTAGTAGTTGTGTAAACTTGAAAAATGTGGTTGTTGGAAACGCAGTGGAAACTATGGGTCAGGCTTTCTTCTTTGGTTGTACTTCACTTCAAAGTGTTGTCATGTTGGGTGATGTTCCACCTGTTTTGCCGGACAATGGTAATCAGTTTTTTGATGAATGTGGTGAAGAGGTGCGGGTGATTGTACCTTGTGGAAGTCGTTCCTCGTATCTTGAATCGGATTGGATTAATATAATTGATGAAAATAGAATAGTAGAAGACTGCAACCAACACAATATCAGTGTTGTAGGCAACAATGGCGGCAACCGAATCATTCCTTCCGTTTCTTCGGCCATGTTGGGAAATGAAGTCACCTATTCCGTTGAGATTCAACCTGATTATATGCTTAATTCGGTTGAGGTTTACAAGGCGGACGATGAAACCTTCAAGATTCCCGTGGTGGACAACAAGTTCGCGATGCCTAATTTCGATGTGACGATAAGGGCTGAGTTCGAGTATCTGAACATCGGCGAAGGCCATCCCGAATGGTACTACGAAATCCAAAACCTGAACGGTAGCATTACCTATCAGCATTTGG
>CAMZEK010000075.1 GCA_947305795.1 uncultured Bacteroidales bacterium
TGATTGCCATGCTACTCATCACCTTGGTGGCCATCTTCATGCCTGAATTGACCACCATCCAAAAGTTTGTGGTCTTTATGAGCTTTATCTTCATCCTACACGAGTGGGAAGAGGGAAAGTATCCAGGAGGTTTCCTCAACCTCATCACACAACTGATACAACGAAATGTCGATGACGAGACGATGCGTGCCAGTCGTTTGGTGACAGCAGTGCTCATCTTTGTATTAACTATCATCCCCTTCTTTCTCGGCGATGCCTATCCGATGTTTGCGGTTGCAGTGGACACTTTTTGCATTTTTGAGGGCTTCATCCATATCGCAGGTATCCGTATTTTTAGGCTGAAGAAGTTCTACACGCCAGGCATGGTGACGGCTGAGATTGAGGCAATAACTGGCATTGCACTTATTGTCCATTTAGCCGTTAATCACCTCGGGGCGTGGTATGACTATGTTTGTGGCCCTTTCATCTTCCTAGCTTGCTTTGCCTGTATGCAACGCACGCTGATGTCGATGGTCGGCGGCTTGCGTTACCGTGATATGCCGAAGTTGATCAAGGCTCAACTGAAGAGGAAGTAGGGAATCGTGAAAACAGAAGCTAGGTATTCACCTAAATTGATAAATCAACATCTGATTTTGTTCAATGCACGACAACAAATCGGCCTAAACCGAAAAACAAAAAACCAATTATTATACTCATGGCCAAATAAACCAGGGCCATTCCGAATTGTCCAGCATTGTTCAGTCGGAAAAAATCGGAAGCGAAGGTGGAGAAAGTGGTGAAACTGCCACATAGTCCCACTGTCAGCATGAGATAAATCTCCTTCGGGAAGGTGGTATAGCGTTCCCCCAGACCTATCAACAGACCCAACAGAAAACAGCCTATCACATTGACAGCAAGCGTTCCCCAAGGTAGGTTGAGCCAGCGTATCGATTGACAGGCAAGGTTTGTGAGGTAACGAAGCGCGCTGCCAACAGCACCTCCTAACATGACAAAAAATAAGTTCTTCATTGCGCCTGCAAAGGTATGAAAAAATCCGCAAGACAAAGCTTCGGCTGAATTGTGGATTCCGATTCCCGCAAAGTGAAATCACCTGTATAACCTCGATTTAGTCATAGATATCTGCACCTATTTGCCTATCATCTTCAAGAATCTTTTGTCATTATAAAAGAACCACAATTCCGCCAGCGACCAGCGCGGCGGGAATGCCCAACAGCATCCCGATAAGAGCACCTTTGATGTGAAACCAATAGTCGTGGTAGGCGGCAGTCATGTCCTCTGTGCCAGGGATGATGAAGTGCTTGTCGTGGCAGAACCAGAGGCAGTCGAGCACCAGCGCATCGAACCAGTTGACCACCACCCATAAGGCATAGGCCGTAAAGGCACCGCACCAAAAAGTCTCACATCCGTTGATATACCTAACCAACAAGCCCAACAAAACACCAAAGACCATCATGGCCACAATCTTTTTGATGTAGAAAGACGCCCCTCCTGGACGGTTGCTGGCGTCAACCAAACCTAACTGGTCGCATCGCTCGATGATGGCGGGAGGGTAGTTGAAGATGGTCTTGATGGGGTTCCTCGACATCAGGAACACAAACAGCGTGAACAAGGCGCACGCGATGAGGGATTCGATGAAAAAGGTCATTTATCTAGCTTTTGGTGATGCAAAGTTACAATCAAAAAGGAACAATTCGCCTATCAGGCAAGTGACAAGTTGAAGCCCGTATTGTTCCGCCGCCTTGCGCTCGTTTTTCCTTGGATCGTCCCAAGGGTGGTTCGAGAGGCAGAACTTGGAGTGGTGGACGGTGACGAAACGCCGCGCTCCAAGGTCGGCAACGGCTTGCCCCAATTGCTCAGGCATGGTGTGGATTTGGCACCAGTTGGCATCGTATTGGCCGTTCTCCATGATGGCGAGGTCGATGTCGGGAAACTGCTCCCCGAAGCGTTTGAAGCGGCTGCTGTAGCCGCCATCGCCCGAGAAAAAGACCTTCCTCGATGACGATTCCATCAGCCATGAGGCTGGCATCGTCTTGGCTTTCCAAAAGCCGCGGCCCGAAAAATGTTGGGTGGGCAGACAGTGGAAGGTCAAGCCGTTGGAGGTGGCACTTTCATACCAATCCAATTCGATGAGTTGCTGTTTGTCATAGCCCCAGTATTCAAAATTCTCGCCAACGCCCAGTGGACAGACCACCTTCTTCACTCTGCCTTTCAGCTCGGTGACCGTCTTGTAATCCAAGTGGTCCCAATGGTCGTGCGAAATGAGGAGAAAGTCGATTTCCTTGGGCATGTCTTGAGGCTTGTAGAGGTCTGTTCCGGGAAAGGCCCGATTGACAAAGGAAACGGGCGAGCCTTTGTAGAACACAGGGTCGGCGAGGATGGTCTTTCCATCCAATTGAAGCAAAAAGGAACTGTGCCCGAACCACAGGTAGAAGTCACCCGATTCAGGCAAAAGGTTCAATTCGGTCTTGATTGCAGGGATCTCGCCCAACTTTGGGATTCGATTCTTCGGTTTTTTCCCAAAGACAAACTTCCCTAGATTCTTCAGCATGCCGCCTTGACCCGTAAACAGCGTGGTCGTTTCCTCATTCTGGAACTTGTCGTTCACAAAATGAGGCGACTTCCTGATGCGTTCGAGACGCTCGCCTCGCGCTGTCCGTCCAAATTGCTTGATGAGGTCCACGCCGTTTGTTATTTCAGTTTCAAGCCGTCCTTGAAGGCCTCGCCAACGCGTTTCGAGACTTGATAATAACCGTGGGTGTAGGGATCAAAAGTGATGGCTTGCAGGGCTTCCACATCCACCTTGCCGTCCTTCATCTTGTCGGCCTCGACGGAGGTCTGCAGCACCTTTCCGATGACGCCAAGGCCTGTGTCGTCGCTTTGGTACTCAACGAACTCGCACTCCAAGGCGATAGGCAGTTCGTTGATGATGGGAGCATCCACCAATGAGGATTTTGTCGCGGTGAGTCCACTCTTGGCAAACTTGTCCTTCTCGGTCTTTCCCGAAACGACGCCGAAATAGTCGGCTTCCACCACATGGGCGGCATCGGCGATATGGACGACAAAGCCCTTGCGTTGCTTGATGTTTTCCACGGTCTTGTGGGTTTCGGTCAGGTTGAGGGCCACGCGGTCGCGGTCGAGCATGGTACCCCAAGCGGCGTTCATCACATCGATAGTGCCGTCTTCGTTGTAGGTGGCCACGAGCAAAACGGGCATCGGGAAAATGGCTTCTGTTACTTTAATGGGTTGTTTCATGGGTTTTTATATTTTTAATTACTTGTTTATAATTGTTTCCGCCATACGTTTTCCGGCTTCGAAGGCCTTTTGCAGGTCTTCTTCCCAGTGCTCTTCGCGATACTGGCGTTTGGCTTCCTCCGAGAATCCTCCCAACTCGAAATTGGCGTAGTTCTTCACTTGGTAGGTGTTGTAAGCATACAGTTTGTCAGGTTGGCCGAGGGCATTGGCGATGCAGTATTCCATCGAACCGAATCCTTGGCTGTTGTTTCGGTTGGGCAATCCGTTCATGGTCTCCAGCAATACCACAGGCATTCTCTTGGGAGCCGTCATGCTGTAGTCGTTGTAGGAGAGCCAAGGAAAGGCCAAACGTTCGAGGAATGTCCGCATCTGACCTGTCACATCGCCAAAGTAAATCGGGGAACCTAACACCAGTCCATCGGCTTGAGCTATCTCTTCCAAGATAGGAGTCAAGGCATCCTTGAACTTACATACATTCGAGGCCTTGCCCTTGATTTTGCAGGCCATGCACGACATGCAACCTTTGTAGTCGAGGGCATAGAGGCGTATGGTCTTAACTTCGATTTCTTTGCTGACGGAACCGGCTCCTTCAGCGATTTTCTTGAGCATTGAGGCCGTGTTGAAAGTAGCGCGCGGGCCTCCGTCGATGATGATGATCTTTTTCATTTATGATGTAGTCTTTGTTTGTTATTCAAATTCAAATATCATCCTCAATCGTCTTAATAACTCTTGCTGGCACACCGCCCACCAAAGTGTTATCAGGAACGTCTTTGTTAACCACGGCGCCAGCTGCTATCACCACATTGTTGCCGATGGTCACGCCGGGCAGGATGGTAACATTGCCGCCAATCCACACGTCGTTGCCGATGCGCACGGACTTGGCCAAGGCGTGATACTCCCTGCGACCTTTGGGCGATAGGGGATGACCGACGGTAGTAATCAGCGTGTTCGGGCCAATCATCACATGGTTGCCGATATAGACCTCGCGGATGTCGAGGATGGTGAGGTTGTGGTTGCCGGTGAAGTCGTCGCCGATGAAGATGTTCTTGCCACGGTCGCAGTTGAAGGTCTTGGCAATCCACACACGCTCGCCCACCGCACCAAGCATCTGCTGCAGGTGACGGTACTGCGCCATGTAGTCGCGCCCGTCGATGGCGTTGAAGATCTCGCACTGCCGAATGGCCTCGGTCTTGAGGGCAATCAGTTCCTCATCGGCATACGAGTACTCTATTCCTGCATTACACTTTTCTAAGTTGGTCATAGAGTCGTGTTGTTTTCGTTCGTAAAATGTCACATGCACCATGTCGCCAAAACTCTTGCCAATCTGTTTGCGGATGTCCTTCCGCACACCGATGATGAAGCAAGGCGTTCCCATCTTGACGATTTGCCCGTCGTAAGGCACACCGTCGAAGGTGGCATGAACCGCCAAGCGTCCTTTGCCAAAGAGCGCCTTGATGTCGAAAGGCACCTCTACGTATGCGGCATCCATGTCCTCGTTTTGGATGATAATGGCGTCGAATTCGAATGGTGTTGCTGTGCTCATGTCATTTCTTTAGGTTTTTCTGATGCGTCTTCAATAATTTCACTGCTTGCCCATAAGGGCTTGAAGTGACGCTCACGAAGTAGGCCGCCATGTCGGTGGTGTAGGTGTTTTTGTAGTAGCCTTTGGTGAAGAGTTCCTCTTCGGTGAAACTCTCGGCGAGGCGGAGCATCTCCTCGTGGGTCTCTTGCAGTAGGCGCTTGGCCTCCTCCAAAGGCGTGTTTTGATGCTTCTCCACCAGCATCTTGTCCATCTCGTGGTAGTTCTTGCGGTACTCGTCGGGCAGGTAGTCACGAGGGTGACCATCACGGATGTTCTTCACAAACTCGCGCATCAGCACCTGCCATTCGTGAAGGTGAATCAGCAGGTCGCGGAGGCAGCGGTCGTTCTGCCATCGCACCCCACATTTCTTCAGGTCAGCGACAAAAGTGAAAGGCGCGGCAAGTTCAGCCTCGCTCATCTTGGCGATTTGTTCGTTCAGCTGGGCATAGCCGTCAGCTATGGCTGCCAGCAACTCTTGTTTTGTGGTGGGATTGGGCATAGTGCATATTTATTATGGGCGCAAAACTACAAAAAAATCCGCAACCCAAGGCTTTCGCCCGAGTTGCGG
>CAMZEK010000076.1 GCA_947305795.1 uncultured Bacteroidales bacterium
TCATCAGTTGCCGGGTGCTTTTCCTGCCCAACGCCTTCCTGAATTTCATCTTCCCTCCCCTTTTGCTAATCTTGACCGTGTGGCAGTTGATTGCCAATCTGCGCCGAAGCAGGAAATCGGATCGGGCCGATGCCATCATTGGCTGGTTCTCATTGGGCATTACCACCGTTGCCATGTTCGTCGGTTGGGCTGGTTACATCTTCTTGGCACTCATCATCTTGGTTTGGTGGTATTTCCTACTGACGGCCATCCTTTCCATTGTCACCGTTTGGCACCTGCTGCTTTGGTACAAAGAGCGTCATTTGGAAAAGCGGGTGGAGGACCACAAGGCTCGGATTACCTATTTGTCAGGTGTGGCCAAGGACAAACTGCTGTTCTCCGCAACATGGTTCTACGACCTGATTCGGGATGTGGTTGTCCCGCTGTTGGCGCTGGTATCGTTCCCGTTGTGCATCCGTTGTGCATTGAACATTTTCGAGTTCAACGACTTGTATCGCCAGTTTTTCGTGCAGCCCTTCATTCAACATGAAGGAGCGGAGGGATTTCGGGTGTCTTTGTACAACTTGTTGTTCCTTGCAGGGCTGTTTTTCGTGTTCCGTTACATGAACAAGGCCATCCATACCATTTGGCAACAGACCCAATACAATCGTTTCCTCCGCAAATATAATCGGAAAACCGTCCGCAGCAACGAAATCAACCTTTCGTTGGGCAACAGCCTCATCAGTGTATTCGTCTGGTTTGTATTCATCTACATCTTCATCGCCACCCTAAACATCCCCACCAGTTCGTTGGGGCTTATCGCAGGCGGTTTGTCAGCCGGTATCGGTATTGCACTGAAAGACATCATCAACAACTTCGTTTACGGCATCCAACTCATGGGCGGACGCTTGAGAGTGGGCGACTGGATTGAGTGCGACGGTGTGCGCGGCGCAGTCACTGACATCAATTACCAAAGCACACAAGTTGAGACCTACGACGGTGTCACCGTCTCTTTCCTCAATGCTGCGTTGTTCGCCAAAAGTTTCACCAACCTCACCAAGAGCAACTCTTACGAATGTCTCAAGTTGCATGTGAGCGTGGCCTACGGCACCGACTTGCAGCGTGCACGCGAAGTCCTTGTTGAAGCCATGCAGGTAATGCGCACCAAAGACGCTTACGGGCGGGAAGTCGTGGAACCGAAAAAAGGCATCTATGTGGTGTTTGGATCATTTGGCGACAGTGGCGTTGATATAATAGTGAAGCAATACGTCTTGGCTGCCGAGCGCGTTGCATACGCCGACCGTGCCCCTGAAATCATATACAACGCCTTGAACGCCAACGGCATAACGATTCCGTTCCCGCAGCGCGATTTGCACATTATTAAGGATGATGATGACTCCGAAGAATGATAAAACAGGTTTATTCCCTCCGCTTCGAGTCCATGATGATGGTCACAGGTCCATCATTAAGCAATTCCACAGCCATCATCGCACCAAATTCGCCGCTTTGGACCTCACGACCAGAGATTTCAGCCAAGCGCTTCAAAAACAGTTCATAAAGCGGTATCGCCTGCTCTGGGCGGGCGGCACGGATGAAACTTGGGCGGTTGCCTTTCTTGGTTAAGGCATGGAGCGTGAACTGGCTCACCACGAGGAACGAGCCTTCCACTTGGTTGATGTCAAGGTTCATCGAGTCATTGCCGTCGTCGAAGATGCGGAGTTTGGTGAGTTTGGTGCAGAGCCATTCCACATCCTCTTGCGTATCAGCTTCCTCTATGCCGAGCAGTATCAGCATTCCCAAACCGATTTCCGATTTCACTTTACCGTCAATCGTGACGGATGCGTGGGTTACTCGTTGTGCAACAATACGCATAATCTTTAGTGCATTAGTTTGAAAATCATCTCTCTGTACAAATCCTTTTCACTCGTTTCACCGCTGTCGTAGCCCTTCGATTTCATGTCAAACTCACGGAGGATGGAGATGCAGCGGATGCAGGCTCCGGGAGGATAGTTGCGGGCGGCCAACTGGTAATCCTTGACGAAATAAGGATTCACACCCAAAACGCTCGCCAATGCGCCCTGCGACTTGTCGGCAGCGAAGTGCAGTTTCAGGATTTTGGTGAAATAGCCGTAAAGTGTAATCGTCGTGACCAATAGCGGATTGTCCTTGCCGTTGTCGCCGAAATAGTTCACAATGCGGTTGGCTTTCAGCACGTCGCGGTTGCCGATGGCATTCTGCAATTCGAACACGTTGAAATCCTTAGAGATTCCGATGTTGCGCTCCACATCAGCGTCATCGATGCTCTTGTTTTTGGGCAAGGCGATGGTGAGTTTCTTCAGTTCGTTGGCGATTTTGTGGAGGTCAGTGCCAAGAAAATCAGCCAACATCTGTGTGGCTTTGGGCGTGATGCTGTAGCCGTCCGCCTTCAGGTAGTTCTGAATCCAGCCGGGAATGTTGCTGTCGTACAGTTTCTTCGACTCGAACCAAACGCCCTTCTTGTCAATCTTCTTGGCCAAGGTCTTGCGCTTGTCGAACTTCTTGTATTTGTAAACGAAAACGAGCAACGTGGTCTCGGGAATGGTGTCAAGATAAGCCTCAAATTTCTCTAAATCCTTCACATCCTGAGCCTCTTTGACGATGACCACCATGCGTTCGCCCATCATTGGGAAGCTGCGGGCGTGGTTGGCGATGGTCTCCACATCCACGTCGCGGCCATAAAGCACGATTTGGTTGAAGGCGCGGTCGGCCTCGTCCAAGGCTTCGTTCTCGAGGGTGTCTGAAATCATGTCGATGAAATAAGGTTCCTCGCCCGTCAGGAAATAGATAGGCGCGAAGTTCTTCTTGTGGATTTCGGAAAGAATCTGATCGTAAGTCATTACCAACGCAAATGCTTGACTGTTATACCGTTATTAATAAGCTGTCGCAAGGAATCGATGCCGATACGAAGATGTTCGCCGACAAAATTCTTGCTGACTTTTTTGTCGCTTTCTTCAGTTTTCACGCCTTCGGGCACCATGGGGTTGTCGGACACAAGGAGCAGTGCGCCTGTCGGGATTTCGTTGTAAAAGCCCACTGAGAAAATGGTCGCCGTTTCCATGTCGACTGCCATGCAGCGGATTTTGCGGAGATAGTTCTTGAAGTCTTCGTCGTGTTCCCAAACGCGGCGGTTGGTTGTATAAACCGTGCCGGTCCAGTAGTCGCGGCCATAGTCGCGGATTGTGGTGGATATGGCTTTTTCGAGACTGAATGCAGGCAGGGCGGGCACTTCGGGGGGGAAATAGTCGTTAGAGGTACCTTCGCCACGGATGGCCGCGATGGGCAAAATGAGGTCTCCGACCTTGTTTTTGGCTTTCACGCCGCCGCATTTGCCGAGAAACAACACGGCCTTGGGTTTGACAGCACCCAGCAAGTCCATAATCGTGGCCGCATTCGCGCTGCCCATGCTGAAGTTGATGATGGTGATTTCGCCATCGGTGGCACACGGCATGGAGCGGTCGCGCCCAACGACTTCAACACCTTGCCATTCGGCAAAGCGATCCACATAATTCTGGAAATTGGTCAGCAAGATGTACTTCCCGAACTTTTCCAACGGCAGGCCCGTATAGCGCGGCAGCCAGTTTTCAACTATTTCTTGCTTGGTTTTCATTTGCTTTCAATTATTTGTGCAAAAATAAGAAAAAAACTATAACAACCCATAATTAATAGCAAACGACAATGCTTCAGTAATATTCTCAACCTCCAATTTCTCAAACACTTGCTTGCGATAAAACTTCACCGTGTCGATGGATTTGCATACCTTTTCGGCGATTTCCTTCATCGTATAACCTTGAGCCGAAAGCACCAAAACTTCCTTCTCTTCGGGCTTCAACTTGATTTCGTCTTGATCTATCCATTGATGCTCGGTCAAAGTATACACGCTGTATTGGCTGGTTCCCCAATGACGAAATTCAATGTGTCCAGCCTCCTTACGTGAGGAAAGTGACACCGTGCAAAGTGCCAGCCAAACTTGTCCCAAATCATTCAACACAAGTGGCGTGATTTTATGATTGATAAGCAATTTCTTCCCACCTGAAAGGATATGGAAATCATACGACATCAAGCAATGTTTTTTTTCTTCGCGTGGCGTGGCATTGAAGGCCGAAAATCCTGCCTGATTAAGCTCTGTCAACATCGGAAGTTCGGCCTCAGGCACGTGGTTCAGATAAAAACCATAGCCCATCTCCATCACCTCTTTGGCAGAATGCCCGCAAAGAAATATCGGATTGTCAGATACATACAGAAATCTTTTCTTGAAGTAATCGATGATGTATATAGACTGGTAAGTCGTTTGCGCAAAGGCTTTAGCTGTTTCGATATATGGCTTGATTCGCAGGTAATCCGCCTCCGTGATGCTTTCCACGCGGTTTTTCTCGTTGAAAAAGTCTTCAATTTGGGTCATAATTGTTGCTTTCGTTTCGCAAAATTACAAAAAATGGCCATTCCTTACCCAAAAGGGTAATTCTTCGCTCTTCAAACCATTATTACCCGTTTGGGTAACAATGCGGTCTGGACTATTCGCTTCCTTTGCAGCCTGTAAATGTGTAACTTTTTCGAGCCAAATCCGTATTACCCGTGTTCAACATCAAATTTCAACCGTAATGAAAAGACTGCTTTTTATCCCCGTGCTCTGCTTGATGGCGATAGTCGCCCAAGCGCAAAACATCAATGGAAGAATCATCGACGAAAACGACTATCCCTTGCCATTCGCCAATGTGGTTTTATTGTCGTTGCCCGACTCAACATTTGTGCAAGGTGCTGTTTCGGATATCAACGGACAGTTTTCCATCGAGGCAAAGCAGGCCCAAGGATTGCTGAAAGTTTCAAGCATCGGCTATGTTTCGCAATTCATTAACTGCCTTGGCGGAAATGTGGGCGACATCAAAATGATGCCCGACCAACATCTTTTGAATGAAGTGGAAGTGACGGCTTCGCGACCAACTTACAAAATGACCTCTGAAGGCATTGCCACGCAAGTGGAAAACTCGGTGCTGAGCAAGGCGGGAACGGCAGAAGATGTATTGACCAAAATCCCTGGCTTGACCAAAAAAGGTGAAGGTTTTGAAGTGTTCGGCAAAGGCGCTCCGCTTATCTATATCAATGGGCGCGAGATACGCGATGTGTCAGAACTCGACCAACTGAAATCGGAAGACATAAAGAATGTGGAAGTTATCACCAATCCGGGAGCGAGTTACGATGCCTCGGTAAAATGTGTGGTCAAGATACGCACCAAGCCCGTGCAAGGCGAAGGCTTCGGTTTTG
>CAMZEK010000077.1 GCA_947305795.1 uncultured Bacteroidales bacterium
GGATTAAGCCAGTGATCTACTGTACTTCAATCAGGCAGCGAGAGCGTAGTTGTTTTCGCCAATTACTTTTTTGCAGTCAAGATTTACGAGCGTCACTGCGAGGCTCGACATGCTTACATGACAATTCATCTTGCTGTCAAAACCATACATCCCCAATAACAGTTGTTAGTTGATAGTTGACAGTTGTAGAGGCTGACCCACGTGTCAGCCCTCCCAATTGACTGTTAAGGTTGTCATCTTCAAAGAACGAGCGGCAAAAATACAGCAAATTTCGATACCCCGCAAGGGGGAGAAACGAAATTTAATGCAGCGGGCTTCCGAACCGCACCACGTCATCCTTCGTAATGTCGCTGCCGCAAAGGATAATCAGGCGTTCGACGATGTTGTGAAGTTCGCGGATGTTGCCCGTCCACGAATAGCGTTGCAGCTCTTCCATAGCATCGGGCGTGAAGGTCGGTGCCGCCTTGCCCATGTTTTGGGCGATGGTGTCGACAAAACTCTCCACCAACAGTGGAATATCTTCCTTGCGCTCACGCAACGGCGGTACGTGAATCACGATGACGCTGAGACGGTGGTACAAATCCTCGCGGAAGTTGCCCTTCTCGATTTCGGTCTTGAGATCCTTGTTGGTGGCAGCCAAAATCCTGACATCCACGGGTATATCCTTCTCGCCACCTACACGCACAATTTTGTTCTCCTGCAAGGCACGCAATACCTTGGCTTGTGCCGACAGACTCATGTCGCCGATTTCGTCCAAGAAAAGGGTGCCGCCGTCAGCCAGCTCGAAGTCGCCCTTGCGCTGCTTGATGGCGGAGGTGAAAGCACCTTTTTCATGTCCAAACAACTGGCTTTCAATCAATTCCGATGGAATAGCGGCGCAGTTTACCTCAATGAACGGATTTCGACTTCGCGGACTAAGCTCATGCAACTGCCTGGCTACCAATTCTTTGCCCGTTCCATTTTCGCCCGTGATGAGCACTCGTGCACTGGTAGGGGCCACCTTCTCGATCATGTCCTTTACCTCAAGCATGGGGGCCGACACACCAATCATCTGGCTTTGTAGCTTCACGACCTTTTTCAGCACCTTGTTTTCAGCGGATAAGTTCTTCTTGTCCAAGGCATTGCGCAAGGTGATGAGCAGCCTGTTCAAGTCGGGCGGTTTTTGGATGAAATCGAAAGCACCTTTTTTGATGGCATCCACGGCGGTGTCGATGGTGCCATGACCCGAAATCATGATAACTGGCGTGTCCGACTCTTCTCGGATGGCTTCGAGTACCTCAATGCCGTCCATCTCAGGCATTTTGATGTCGCAAAAGACAGCGTCAAAGTCCTGCTCCTTAATAATTTGTAATGCTTCCATGCCCGAACCGACATCCTCCACTTGATAGCTTTCGTTTTCAAGGATGTCACGCAGTACGCGTCGAAT
Source organism: uncultured Bacteroidales bacterium (assembly GCA_947305795.1). Lineage (GTDB taxonomy): Bacteria > Bacteroidota > Bacteroidia > Bacteroidales > F082 > Limimorpha. The sequence goes on from CAMZEK010000077.1 coordinate 1,427, forward strand.
GGGGGCTTGGTCGTCGATGATGAGTATTCTTGGCATTGTTTTGCAATTTTGTGCAAAGATAGCGACTTTTTGGCTTAAATTTCCTATTTTTGCCTTCAAATTGAATGAAAAATGAAAAAACTATCCCTGCTTTTCGGTGTTGTATTGTTGTGGCAATCTTTGCTTTTCGCGCAACAGGACACATTGCCAGCCCCAGCATCCTATCGCGTCAATGGCGTGAATTTCAAGATGGTACGAGTCGAAAAAGGCGAGTTCTGGATGGGTGCGCAACGTGCCGACACTGCCGATATCAATTACGATCGACATTCGCAAAATGATGAGTTGCCTGTGCACCATGTGAACATTCGCGAGGATTTCTACATCGGCCAAACCGAGGTGACGCAAGAGTTGTGGAAGGCCGTGATGAACTGCAATCCGAGCAAGAAAAAGTGTCCGAAGCGTCCTGTTACCAACGTCAATTACTCTGAGGTACAAGAGTTTATCAAAGTTTTGGATAGTCTTACGGGCATGGATTTCCGTTTGCCAACAGAGGAAGAATGGGAATTTGCGGCACGTGGCGGCAATAGCAGCAAAAGCTATATTTATAGTGGCGGCAACGAAGCCAAGAAAGTGGCTTGGCACAACGGCAACACACGAAATCTCAAAAAGGTGAAGAAACGCAAGGCCAATGAGTTGGGCATTTACGACATGAGCGGCAACGTATGGGAATGGTGTTCAACGAAATACCATTTCTACGACAAAGAGCGCAATGCGCGCATCGGCAAGGATGGTGATATGTATGTCATCCGTGGAGGTGGCTGGCAACTGCCCGAATTGTCATGCCGCGTGACTTGGCGCGGAAAACGTCTGCCCGACCAAAAGAATTCTTTCGGTGGATTTCGGCTTTGCTTGGATGCCAAATATGTCAATGAAGAAACGCCGGAAACAGAAGCGCAATGAAGCTTCGATTCGGCATATTGACGCTGCTTCTGCTGCTTTGCCTCTGCGGGATGGCGCAGAAAAATGTTGATATTCAAGTAAGAACAGAAGAGTTAGCGCTGGCCTTTCCTTGGGCGGGTGGCTTGAATGCCTGTCAGTTTGGGCGTATGGACCTGGATGGTGACGGCCAAAAAGACTTGCTTGCTTTCGACCGACACGGGAATCGCCTGTTATGTTTTCTCAACCGAGGTGAGGCGGGTGAAATCAACTATGTTTATGCGCCTGAATACGCCAAACATTTCCCAAAACTAACCGATTGGGTCATTTTCGTTGACTATGACGGTGATGGACGAGAGGACGTTTTTACCTATTCCCAAGGTTGGGCTGGAATGAAGGTGTATCGCAATGTTTCGATTGAAAAACCTGATTTTGAGCTGGTTGCCTATCCCTATCTTACCTCATGGCAGGGCGGGGGAGAAGTGAACATTATTGCCACGAACGCCGATTATCCAGCCATTGTCGATGTGGATGGTGATGGTGATTTGGACATCCTCACTTTTGGCGTTTTAGGTACTTTCATTGAGAAACATCTCAATTTGTCAATGGAGCGCTACGGCACCCGCGATTCCTTGGCCTTTGAGAAAACGGACTATTGTTGGGGGCGTGTAGCCGAAAGTGAGGAGAACAACGAGATGTATTTGGACACTTGTCTGTTCGGTAAGTCTTTGATTGTGAATGAAGACGGTTTTCGTCATCGTGGAGCAACCTTTGCCGTGCGAGATTTGACGGGCAACGGTCTGCCCGACTTGCTTTTGGCCGACGTGGACTATCCTGGGCTGACTTTTCTTAGAAACGGCGGTACACCCGAAAACGCGTTGATGGTAAGCCAAGAGACGCATTTTCCTCAGAATGAGCCAGTTCGTGTGTTTTCCATGCCTGTACCATTTTTTACCGACATAGACAATGATGGCTCGGACGACCTGCTCGTTTCACCTTTTGATCCAAACCCAATGGCTTGTGAGGGGCAAAACTCGGTTTGGCTGTATCTGAACCAAGGAACGAATCAATCTCCTGATTTTCAGCTTAAAACAAAGTCGTTTCTGCAAGACCAGATGATTGACGTGGGCACGGGAGCTTATCCCGTTTTCACCGACGTGGACGGTGACGATCTCACGGATTTGCTCATCGGCAAAATTGGAGACCTCGACTCCACCTATTATATTTATGGCAGTTTGCAGACACATCGAACAGCGCAACTGATGTTTTACAAAAATGTCGGGACGAAACAAAATCCTGTTTTTCAGCTTTTTGATAAGGATTTAGGTGGGTTGAAAGCTTTGAAAACAATGGGGTTGGCCCCTGCTTTCGGAGATTTGGACGGCGATGGACGCATGGAAATGATTGTCGGGACTTCGGAAGGCAATCTGTTGTTTTTCGATGCCGATTTTAACCTTTTAGACGCTGATTTCCTGCATTTTGAAAAGGCTTGGTCGACACCTTGCCTGTTCGATATAGATGAGGATGGTGTCTTGGATCTAATTGTGGGCAGTATAGAGGGGAAACTCGTTTATTATCAAGGAGATAAACAAGGGGATGAAACCCATTTCACCTTGAAAAACGATTTCTGGGGTGGGGTAGATGTGCGCGATTATGAGACTTCCTATTTCGGCTATAGCGTTCCGACATTGTTCCGTTGGGGTGATGAGACGCTGCTTTCCGTTGGCTCAGAACAAGGCAAGGTGTTCTTGTTCAATGGAATAAAGAACAATTTGGATGGTGTTTTCACCGATGTCTCAAACCGTTGGGGCGAGTATGTTTGCCCTTTTGAGAACCGTTTTGGATTGCGTTCTGCTTCCGCCTTGGCCGATTTCAACGGCGACAATACTTTGGAAATGGTGGTGGGAAACTTCGCCGGTGGACTGGAGCTTATTAATGGAAATGCTGTTGTGAATCAGGGAGTTGAAGAGGTTTCAAATGATGGCTTTCGTGTTTTTCCCAATCCGACCAGAACCTACATCACCGTTGAAGGCAAAGGTAGATTGACCATCACCAATATGCTTGGACAGACGATTCTTTCCAAGGAAATCGATGGAAAGGAGAATGTGAACTTGCCGCGTGGCATTTGGCTTGTGAAATTGGAAAACAGAGTTAAGAAAATCGTGGTGGAATGATCATGGTAAAAGCCTTATTTTCTTGGCTTTGTAGTTGATGTTGGCTTTGTGTCGTTTCAGCAAATCTCCTCCGATGATACCGTCGATATGGGGTAGATGGAGTTTGGCATACATTTCGTGGATGTTGCTCAAATCCAAGGCAACGGCTTGATAATTATGGATTTCCAAGTCTCCAAGGGACAATGTTTCGATGGTAAAGGTGGCACTCTCTAAATCGGAGCTACCCACACCAGCAGTCATGCCCTCCTTTTGCTCAAATTGCGGATCTTCAATGAAATCGGCTATTGTGGTCGGGTCGAAGACGGAACGAGAGGCACCCGTATCTATGAGGAAATGGGCTTCCTTACCATGAATTCGTCCCTGAATCATGATATGGAAGCCTTCTCCTTCAATGTCAAGTAGTCGCAGCGGAACTTCGAAATAGCGTCGCATATTAGAAGTTCGGCTTGACGGCGTATTTCTTGTAGAACTCCTTGATGATCTGCACGGCTTCGTCAGTGGTGTCAACGATGTGGAAGATGTCGAAATCTTCTTCCTTGATCATCTTGTCCCTGAGCAAGGTGGAACGGAACCAGTCGATAAGTCCTTTCCAGTACTCAGAGCCGACGAGGACAACGGGGAATTCCACCATCTTATTGGTTTGGATAAGGGTGATGGCCTCCGAGAGTTCGTCCAAAGTGCCGAAGCCACCAGGCATGGCGATGTAGCCTTGTGCGTAGCGCATGAAGATGGTCTT
>CAMZEK010000078.1 GCA_947305795.1 uncultured Bacteroidales bacterium
ACCAACTGAGCTACCGTCCCAAATGCGGGTGCAAAAATACGGCTTTTTCCGAAACTGACAAGTTTTTTTCTTCCTTTTTTTGAAAAAATTCTATCTTTGTGCAATCAAATCTATTCGTTATGAAGTTTAAATACTTATTAGTCAGCTTGTTCCTTGTTATCGGAACGTTTTCGGCTTCTGCCCAAGAAAAGAAAAACATTGAATTGGAAGACCTTTACCTGCGTCCTACATTCCATGCCAAGAGCGTTCGCGGCATGAATTCTATGAAGGATGGTAAGTCTTACGCCTCTTTTGAAAAAGGCCAGCTCAACATTTACAACTACAAGACGGGCAACCTTGTAACCACTTTGTTTAAAATAAGTGACCTGACTTTGCATATAGATTCACTGCCCATTGCCCTGCAAGACTATGAGTTGAGTGCCAACGAGGATAAGGTGTTGTGTGCCACAGAGATGGAGAGCATATATCGCCATTCCTACCACGCTACCTATTATATATATGATTTCGCGACCAAAACCTTGCAACCGCTTTCCGACAATGGCAAGCAACGTCTCGCCACCTTCTCGCCCGATGCAACCAAAGTGGCTTTCATGCGCGACAACAATTTGTTCATCAAGGACTTGAAGACAAGGGAGGAGAAGCAATTCACCAATGATGGTCTCTATAATCACATCATCAACGGCGCGCCTGACTGGGTGTATGAAGAGGAATTCAGCTTCTCACAGGGTTTCTATTGGTCCCCCGACAGCAAGAAGATTGCTTACATGAAGTTTGACGAGAGCAATGTGCGCGAGTTCCAAATGGAAGAATTTGAAGGCCTTTATCCCGATTGGTACAGTTTTAAGTATCCCAAGGCTGGCGAGGACAATTCCATTGTCGGGATTTATGTTTACGACCTTGAAAGCGGCAAGACCATGAAGATGGATACGGGTACGGAAACCGATATTTATCTGCCCCGCATCGCTTGGACGAAGGACGCTAACGTGTTGGCCATCCAGCGACTCAACCGTCATCAGAACCATTTGGAGATTTTGGCAGCAGATGCCACCACAGGCAAGAGCCGCGTGTTTTATGACGAGACAAATGATTACTACATCGACATTACCGATGACTGGCATTTCCTTGAGGACGGCAAGACTTTCCTGATGACCTCGGAGAAGAGCGGCTACAACCATATCTATCTCTACAAGCTTGACGGCACCCTGGTGAGACAGCTCACCGATGGTCCTTGGGACGTGACCAGCGTTTACGGTTTCGATGGCAAGGAAGTGTATTTTCAAGCTGCCAAAAACACCCCTGTCGATCGCCAGATTTATGCGGTCAACCTGAAAGGACAGATGCGTGAGGTGATTGGTCGCGAAGGCACCAATTCGGCCACTTTCAGCAATGACTTCAGCTACCTTATTAATATAAATAGCACCATCAACCAGCCGCGCCAATTTGAACTCTATACCAATAAAGGTAAGTTGGTGCGCGTTTTGGAAGATAACCACGAGTTCGCTGAAAAACTGAAGACTTTCAACCTCGGTGAGAAGAAACTTATGAAGATTAGCGACCCGGCTTTCACTTTGCCCGATGGCACCCAAGTCGATGTGGACGCTTGGCAAATTCTGCCTCCCGACTTCGATCCTTCCAAGAAATACCCTGTGTTGATTTATGTGTATGGTGGTCCAGGCCATCAAACGGTCAACAACTCATGGGCCAACAGTGACTATTGGTGGCTGCAACAGCTCGCCCAGCACGGCATCATCAGCGTGTCCATTAATAATAGAGGTAGTGGTGCCCAGGGTGAGGTCTTTAAAAAGATGACCTACCTGCAACTTGGCAAGTATGAGACAGAAGACATGATTACCCTTGCCAAGTACATGGCCAAGCAACCATACGTGGATGCGGACAGAATTGGCATCTACGGTTGGAGCTATGGCGGCTTCATGGCCGCCAACGGTATCACCAAGGGCGCGGATGTCATCAGCACGGCGGTGTCGGTGGCTCCTGTGACCAATTGGCGTTACTACGACAATGTCTACACAGAGCGTTTCATGCGCACCCCGCAAGAAAATCCTGACGGCTACGACCTCAATTCACCCGTTCACAACACGGATTTGATTAAGGGTAACTATTTACTCTGCCACGGCAGCGGCGACGACAACGTGCACTACCAGAACGCCATGGAACTCATCAAGGCCATGATCTCGAACGGCAAGCAGTTCGATTTGATGATTTATCCCAACAAGAACCACGGCATCTACGGCGGCTACGAATACGGTTTCGGCGAGTGCCGGATGCACTTGTTTACCAAGATTAACGGTTTCTTGTTTGAACACTTGCTCGGAGAATAAACAACATGGTCAGGGAAGAGACGGTTTTTGGGCCGATTTTTAGTCGGCGCTTGGGTAGTTCTTTGGGCATCAATCTGCTACCTGTGAACGGGAAGATATGTACCTTCGACTGTATCTATTGTGAATGCGGCTGGAACAAGGACGGGCACGATGACACGCGTTTGCCTAAGGCTTCCGAGGTGCGCGAGGCGCTTGAAGCCAAGCTCAAACAACTGGTGAGCGAGGGTACACCTGTAGATTCTATCACCTTTTCTGGCGACGGCGAGTCGACCATCAATCCCGATTTTCCGCAAATTATTGATGATACGAGAGCATTGCGTGATCAATACTATCCCTCGGCGAAAGTCTCGGTGCTTTCTAATGCTACGCAAGTGCACCGCCCCGAAATCTTCGCTGCTTTGCGGAAAGTCGACAATCCCATCATGAAAATCGACGCTCCGACAAACGCACTGGTTCAGAAAATCAACAAGCCCGTTTCAGATTACGACGTGAATAGGGTAGTGGAGGCTTTAAAGCAGTTCAACGGCGATTTCGTTTTGCAGACCATGTTCTTGAAAAGCAAAGACTTCGATTCGTCTTCACCCGAGGTGTTCAATGGATGGATGGACATTGTGCGTCTGCTCAAGCCGCGCGAGGTGATGGCCTACACCATCGATCGCCCCACGCCCGAAGTGGGACTGCTGAAATTTACCGTCGAGGAGATGCGAGCCTTGTTGAATCCACTGATAGAGGAAGGTTTCAACGTGCAAATCAAGGGATGAGTTGCGGCAAATTTTTTGGTCGTGCGAAAATTTTTCGATTTTTTTATCGGTAGAAAAGAAAAAGTCGTACTTTTGCAGCCTCAAAATCAAACTAATTATCAACCATTAAAAGAAGGAAGTGTTTTAAAATGATTATTATTCCTGTAAAAGAAGGCGAAAGCATCGACAGAGCTTTGAAGCGCTACAAGAGAAAGTATGAAAAGACCGGCGTCGTGAAAGAATTGCGTACGCGTCAGCAGTACACCAAACCATCTGTTATCAAACGTGCACAGAAAATCAAGGCTGCCTATGTGCTGAAACTCCGTCAGGCTGAAGAGAATATGTAATTCGCCGTAAGAGGAAAATAATTTTTTTGGGGAAACTTCGCTGTAAATGGAATTTTATTCCTAATTTTACAGCGAAGTTTTTCTATGCTTATTGACCAATTCATAGCATTCATCGAGAAGGAGAAACGTTTCTCTTCGCTGACGGTTTCAGCCTACCGTCGTGATATGGAACAGTTTGCCGCATACATTTCGAGGCATTACGAATCGGATGACTTGACGACCATTACTACGACCGTGGTGCGGTCGTATGTCGTCCATTTGAAAGAATTGGGCTTGTCCAACCGGAGTATCAACAGAAAACTGTCCACACTTCGTACTTTTTATAAATATTGCCTCCGAGAAACGCTGATTGAAAAATCGCCCATGACCAATGTCAAAGCACTGAAACAACCCAAGACTTTGGCCAAGTTCGTCCCAGAAGACAATATTAATAAGGTGTCGTTTCCCGAAACCGACGACTTTCCGACAAGACGCGACCAGCTGCTTTTTGAACTTCTGTATCAGACGGGGATGCGACAGGCTGAACTTCGAGGTCTGCAGGATGTTGATGTCGACAAACATGGATTGTCGCTGAAAGTTCATGGCAAGCGCAATAAAGACCGCATGATTCCGTTATCTTATCAAATGATCCAGATGATTAGCCAGTATCAGCAAATTAGGGATGCTAACTTTGATAGCAAAGATGAGCGTTTGCTTCTTAACGACAAAGGGAAGGAAATGTCGCCCTATTTTGTATATAATAAGGTGCACATGATGCTGGAGGGTGTCACTACTCTGAGACAAAAGAGTCCACACATTTTGCGTCATACCTTTGCGACCCATTTGTTGGATGAGGGAGCCAGTCTTGTGGCCATTCAGAAACTGCTTGGCCATGAGGACTTGGGTACTACGCAGATTTATGCCCATAATACGATAGAACAACTTAAGCAAATTCATAAACAAGCTCACCCGAAAGGGGAGTAAAAGAAAGGAGTAATTATGAAAGTTATGATCAACTCAGTTCACTTCAAGGCTGACCAAAAACTTGAAGAATTCATCACCCAGAAAGTGGAAAAGCTTTGTGCCAAGTACAGCGAGGTGATCAGCGCCGAGGTTACACTGAAACTCGACAACACCGACACGCCAGAAAACAAGATTGCCGACATTCGACTCGTTTTGCGCGGTGACGATCTTTATGCCAGCAAGCAAAGCAAGAGTTTCGAGGAGTCGGTAGATGCCGGAATCGATGCGTTGAAGAAGCAATTGGAGAAATACAGAGGTAAAAATGCCAAATAATTGCGTTGCCATTTGAGCGGAAACACCATTATTTTACATCAAAAGCCAGTCGAAATAGCTTGACTGGCTTTTTTTTATTTGATTACAACTTGCTGATAATCAGAATGTTCAAAAATAAATGTGATTTTTTTCAAAAAAAAAGGAGAAAAAGCATTGTCAATTGGAGAAAAGTATCTATTTTTGCACACCTTTTTGGAGGCGAAAGTTCGGCTGAAAAGAAGAAAAATTGTTCTTTCACATGTTGCCGGTATAACTCAGTTGGTAGAGTAGCTGATTTGTAATCAGCCTGTCGGCGGTTCGAGTCCGTCTACCGGCTCTGAGTTGTCAAAAAGTCGGGGGAGTCGCATAGTGGCAATTGCAACAGACTGTAAATCTGTCCGGGAATCCGTTCGGTGGTTCGAGTCCACCCTCCCCCACAAGTCAACGCGGAAGTAGCTCATTTGGCAGAGCGAAAGCCTTCCAAGCTTTAGGTGGCGGGT
>CAMZEK010000079.1 GCA_947305795.1 uncultured Bacteroidales bacterium
TTGATGAAATGGTTGCCATACAGGGCTTCGATTTCAGGATCCATCTTCACTTCTGTGGAAAGGCGGTCTAAATTGTTTTCGCTTGACAGGCCATCACTGTACATCTCAACGGTCATGTTGTAGTACACGCGGAGGGTCTTCGAAATCGGATTGTAAGCGAAAGGATAGACGACCATGTTTTGCCCACGGAAGTCACGCAGGATGTAAGGATCGTAAAGACCTACATTCTGAGAGGGGAAGAAAGCGTCGTTCGAATAGGCCTCGCCGTAGGTGTAAGGAACATCCTCAGGATTGATGGTGCGCGGGAAATCGCCTTTTGAAGGCGCGACCTCCATCGGGAAATCAGTGTATTGCGCATCAACCAAACGAATGCTGTAATGCTGACGGTCGCCAACGATGGCCGGAACAGCAATCATAGGCAGGTTGGGCTCGCCAGCGGAAGCAGTGCTTACCGTCTTGGGAACCGAGATGATGTTGGCTTCGCCACGCGGTGTGGTCACCGTTTGGGTAAAGAAGCCTGGGACTTGCAGGTTGACGGTGATTTGGCTCTCGGAAGAGGCAACCAAATTCGTCTGAATAGTACTCGGGGTGTTGCTCTTGAGGGCTACCCACTGCTGACCAAAAGTCACAACTGTCAGCATGACGAGCAGTAGCGTAATTAAGTTTTTTTTCATAGATTGAAAATGGATTAGTTTTAAAGGGCAAAAATAGTGCTTTTTGCCGAATATGGGTCAATTTTTGTTGTTTTTCTTCATAAAAGCGATAGAATCGCCCCAAGCGTTATATAAGACCTTATGCCCGATGGCGGCCAGATGAGTTTATTCCACCACAATCTTCCTCACAGCCTGACCATCGTTGGCTTCAATGTGCATCATGTAAATGCCTTTGACCATTTGCGACAGGTCAATGCAGACTAGATTGCCTTCTACCTTGGCATTGTAGACAGTCTGTCCGTAGGCGTTCACGATGCGGACATGGCTCAAGTCTTCGCTTTCAACCATGACTTTGCCCTGCGTCGGGTTGGGGTAGATGTTGGCGGAAATACTGTTCTCGCCAATGCTTTCAGTATATTGGAAGTGAGCAACAAGGTTGCGGTCTCCTGTGGCAATGAAGGTGTAGGTCATTTCTTCCGAAACCACCTCATCGTTTTCAGTCCAGTTCAGGAACCCCCAGTCTTCGTTGCGGTTGATGGTCACGGAGATTGTGTCGCCGTAGTACCAAAGGCCTCCGCCAAAAGCCGTTCCGGCCTCTTCTGGGGTCACTTCAGCAGTGATGTAACATTGCTGCACAGCAAAAGAGGCAATGTAGGTGTGGTTTTCGGTAACAACGATGCTGCGAGGGTTGTCAAGGTTTCCATCATCCCAGGTCAAAAATACATGGCCGATGTTTGGAGTGGCCGCAATTTCTATGGTTTCGCCATAGTTGAAAGTGCCGCCGCCGCTGACGTAACCCCAATCGGGATTGGCGCTTTCGACGGTGATGGTATAGCTCTGTACTTGGAAGTTAGCCACCAAAGTGTGGTCGCCAGTCACCGTGAAGGTGTAACTAGCATTGGTGGAGACCACATTGCCGTTTTCGGTCCAGTTCGTGAAGGTGTAGCCAGTGTTCGGCGTGGCGTTCACGGTGCATGATTGTCCTTGCTGATACGTGCCGCCACCAGAAACGGTGCCACCGTTGTTCGGGTTGGCCGAAACGTTGATGGTGTAGGTTTGTGGCTGTGCTTGGAAATTGGCCACCAAGTTACGGTTGTTGTTCACGGTAAAGGTGTAGCAGGTTTGCGAAGAGACCACATTGCCGTTCTCCGTCCAGTTGGTGAAGGTATAACCGCTGTTGGCAGTAGCATTAACTGTGCACAATTGGCCTTGGCTGTAAGTGCCTCCGCCCGTGACGGTACCGCCATTGGTCGGGTTTGCCGACACATTTACGTTGTATTGTGTGGCACCACCAGAAGTGATATTGATGGTTCCCTCGTAAGTGATTTTGTTGTAGCCGAACACGGTCAACGTAGCAGTGCCAGTCGTGCCAGGTGCTGTAAAGGTGATGTTGGCCATACCATTGTTAATAGTAGCCGAGCCTAAGATTTCGTTGTTGAGCGTCAGGGTGGCCAAGGCACCGTTGCCGTTGGTGGCGTTCACGACGAAGTTGGTGGCATTGCTGCCCATTGAGGGGGCGTGGGTCACACCCGTGTGGGTGGGGATGGCGTTACGTAAGGTCAAAGTCGGATCGCCGTATAGAATCCAAGCCATATAGGTACCAAGACCTTGTCCTCCGCCTTGTCCGTATTGGTCCAAAACCTTCATGTTGCCATCGAAAGAGCAACCGCCCAAAGTGCGCTTGATGTTGTCGCTATGGCTTTCAATCAGGACATCCACCATCTCATCTTGGCCGTACATTGGGGGAACCCAAGGCTGGGAGATGTAGGAGAACATGCCGCCAATGGCACCGGTGGGTGCTCCTGTGCTGTTGTTGGTGGCCCGTAGCCATGTTTCGGCAAAGCAGGGTTGGCTGTAATCGTATTGACCGTTGAGACAGGCTACCGACCAAATGATGGGCAACATATTATCGTTGGTTAGAGCGTTTACATAACTATTTGAATACCATGGACTATGGGATTGCCAGGCTGTTTGATTGCCGTGGTTGCAGTAATTGACGATACTCACGCCACTATTAATCCTGTCGCTGATTTGCTGGGTGGTGGAGGAATAGCCTATAGTATTGAAGTATTCCTGATAAACAGTAGTGTAGTGATAGTTCATCAAGTCAGTACGGATATTGTTCATGTGCTCCCAATCGTCTTCACCAAAATGTCCACCACCACCCGCCGTGGCCGCTACACCACAACCATTGACGAGCCATGTGTCAGAAGCGTTGATGTCTCTCTCGTAATGAATCACTTTGTTGACTTGTGTGGTGACATGGGTTTCGTTTTCGGCGGAGAAACGGCCAATGATGATGTCATTATAATAGTCGTTTCCAGCTACTTGGCCATACCAGTTGTCGGATTTTCCATTATAGCTACCGCAGCCTGAATAGGAATGGCCTGGGATTTGGGCTGCATCGCCGACTAGCAATACATGGCTGAGGTTGGGGCTGGCGTCGAATTGGCTTTGGATATAGGCTTTGATGGCACTGTCGGTGGCACCGGCGGTACTCGTTCCAACCATTGTAGTTGGTCTGCCAATTTGTTTCTTCCAGTTGACAAAAGGCTGCATGGCGTTCATGAAAGCGTCGTGGCAGATGATGAGCAGCTCGCCAGTCTCGTCAACGGGCGTGTATCGGTTCAAACTCTCATGGTAGTTGATGAAGTGGTTGTCGTAGAGGGCGCCAAATTCAGCGTCCATCTTCACCGTGTTCGAGCGGCGGCTGAGGGTGTTTTCACCTTGCTGACCGTCGGCATACATTTCAACTGTCATGTTGTAATACACACGCAATGTGTGTGTTACGGGGTTGTAGGCGAAGGGATAGAACACCATGTTCTGCCCACGGAAGTCGCGGAGAATGTAAGGATCGTAAAGCCCCACATTCTGAGCAGGGAAGAAAGCATCCGCCGAATAGGCTTCGCCGTAGGTATAAGGCACATCCTCAGGGTTGATGGTGCGCGGGAAATCACCCTTTGAAGGTGCTACCTCCATTGGGAACTCGGCGAATTGCGCATCAACGACGCGGATGTTGTAGTGTTGACGGTCGCCAACGATAGCAGGAACGGCAACCATGGGCATGTTGGGCTCGCCAGCATTGGCCGTGCTGACCGTTCTGGGAACCGAGATGATATTGGCTTCACCTCGTGGTGTGGTCACCTCAAAGGTATAGAAGCCAGGAACTTGCAGGTTGACGGTGATTTGGCTCTCGGAAGAGGAAACCAAAGTCGTCTGGATGGTGCTCGGGGCATCGCTCTTGATGGCGACCCACTGCTGACCGAAGGTCACTACGGTAAGCATGACGAGCAGGGCGGTTAGGATATGTTTTCTCATAGTAAAATGAATGTTGATTTGATGAGGATTTAAAAAGACAAAAATAGTGGTTTTTCCGGAATGGCCATCATTTTGGAGTATTATTCCGCGTAAAAGCGACTGAATCGCCCCAAGCGTTGTACAAAACCTTGTGTCCAATGGCAGCAAGGCGTACGTCGAGGCAGCTGTGGCACTCGTCAGGTTTGTCCTTGACGCAGGCCTTATCGGGGTAGATGAGGTAGTTCTCGCGGAACTCGTTTGGCGTGAGGTTGGGCATGATGACATTGGCTCCAGCGAGGATGGCTTTCTCGCGACCTTGCGGGTCGACGGTCTGGTTGGCAGTGGCCGCCACCATGTTGATTTCAGGCATCATCAGGCGAAGGATGGCAATCATCTTGAGGGTCAACTCCATACGCTCTTCAGCAGAGGGGATTTGGTCTCTGTATTGCCAAAGTGGCGTGTCGGGGTGGGGGATAAAAGGCCCCATGCCCACCATGGCTACATCTTTTTGCTTGAAGAAGAGCAAGTCGTTGGCGAGGTCGTCCAAGGTTTGGAAGGGGAGACCCACCATTACGCCTGTGCCGGTTTGGTAGCCGACTTTCAATAGGCTGTCGATGCAGGAGAGACGTTGCTTGAAGTCGTGTTTTTCATCGTGCGGGTGAATCTTATAATATAGGTCTTCGTTTGAGGCCTCGATGCGGAGCAGGTAACGGTG
>CAMZEK010000080.1 GCA_947305795.1 uncultured Bacteroidales bacterium
ACTGCCGACTTTATCGACAATATGCTGCTGCAAGATTTGCAGGGAACCAAAAACAAGATGCGCCTTGTGGATATGTTCATGGCAGTGGCGGTGTTGCTGTCGCTGCTGGGACTCGTGGCCATGAGCACGCATTTTGCCTCCGAGCGCGAGAAGACCATCGCAGTCCGCAAGGTGTTTGGCGGCACGATGCAGAGCGAGATTCGCCGCAACCTGAAGGAATACCTCATCATGATTCTTATCGCTAATGTCATCGCCATCCCCATAGCGGTTTGGGTGTGCGGGCGTTATTTGGAGGACTTCGTCTATCGCATCGACCTGTATCCGTGGATCTTCGTGGTGACGGTGGTGCTGTCGTTTGTCATCGCCATCGGCTCGGTGCTGTGGCAAATCGTCTCCGTGGCTCGGGTGAACCCGGTGATGGCGTTGAAGAAGGAGTAATCTTGGAAAAGTGTCAAAAAAGGGTATTTTTTCTGACAAGTTTGTCTCATCAAATTGAAATAACAACAGTAGTATGAACAATACAATTTTCAGACCCAAACACAAACATTTCCTCATCAACACTTTTTGCTTGATGATCGGCATTACGGCGGCCACTTTGCTGTTCCAATGGGTGCTGCACGAGTTTTCCTACGACCGTTTTATTGAGGACAGCGACCGGGTTTACCGCTTGGTCTCGGTTGACAAGGCCACGGGAACGAGATACACCGGCGGCGTCTGTCAGTTGCGCTATGACTTGCCTGATGCCGTGCCACAGGTGGAGGAATGTGTGAGCGTGGTTTCACACTATACCAACATGAATCCCAACACGGTCAGGGATATGGAACGCAACGAATCTTTCGAGGTGATGGCTTTGACGACCAGCGACAATTTCTTCAATGTGTTTACCTATCCCGTAGTGGAAGGTGAACCGCATCACATTCTCAAACCCAACGAAGCGGCCATTTCCAAAGAGATGGCGAAAAAGCTTTTTGACGGCTCGGCCATAGGGCAGCCTTTGGTCTGTTCCTATATGCATAAAGAGACCGTATACACCGTCGTTTTGGTAGTGGATGTGCCTACCAACACGCATCTGCCTTTCGAGGTGGTGATGCCGATGGATAGCCGTCAGCTCAATCTTTACCGCAACATCACTGAAAACCAGACGATTTATGTCAAATTAAGGGAAAACGCGCTGTTCAGCAAGGCAGAGATGAAACGCTTGGCCAACATCCAAACAGAGAAGTACGACAAGCAGAAAAGGTTGGAATTCCAGCCTTTACGCGACATCCACCTGCACACCGATTACAACGACCCGGAAAGTGTGGGTAACGGCAATGCCTCGTATGTATGGATTATCATCTTTGGCATTCTGCTCATTGTGGCGGTCACCATCGTGAATTGCGCCACGCTCGATGTGTCGTATTCGGTGCAGCAAACCAAAAATAGGGTCGTTGAGCGGGTGTTTGGGTGCAGCGAGTTCAGGATTTTTTCGAGTAACCTATTGGAGACCCTGCTCATCACCCTTGTGGCGATGGGGCTTTCCTTGTTGGCGGTGTGGGGGTTGCTGCCCGTGTTCCAGTCGTGGATAGGCGTGCCCGTGCAGTTGCGTTTCGACAAATGGCTGCTCTTTTTCTGCCTTGCGCTTTTGGTGCTGTTGCCTTTGGCGTCAAGCCTTTTCGGGCAATATTGCCTGCGCAGTGTGGCCTTCGCCGATGTGCTGAAAGGCAAGATGCGCCACTTAAAAGGCATCCGCATCAGCAATGCGAGTTCGGTGTTTCAGGTGGGCCTCTCTTCGCTTGCTGCCGTGTTTACGGTTGTCATTCTGTTGCAACTCACTTTTATGCGCCATTCCGACAAAGGTGTCGACACTTCCAACATCGTGTCGCTCAACAGTTTGGTAACGCCCTGCTACAAAGTGGGCCCCATTCGTGACGAACTGATGAAAAACCCCGACATCTACAGCGTTGGTCTTTGTATGGGTGACTTTTCCAAACCTAATGGCTTCGTCAGAGAGGTGGAATGGGAAGGACGAGAAGAAGGGAATGATGCTGTATTTCAGGTGCTTTATACCGACGGCTATTTCCAGGAAATGGTTGGGATGGAGTTGTTGTCAGGCGACTATTTGAGCAAGGACTTGAATTTGGCTGATTATTTTGAGGGCAAATACGAAGGGAATGGGCAATATGTGGTGAACGAGGCGGCGGTCAAGGCGATGGGCTGGAGTTCGGAGGAAGCCATCGGCAAGGACTTGACGCTGACCGTGACGTCGGGGAGAATCGTCGGGGTGGTGAAGGATTTCCATTTTTCCGATATGCGCAATGTAGTATCCCCGCTTATTATGGAATATGCACCAGAGGCACAGCCGAATATCGTGGTGAAAATCGCTCCTGAAAACCGGCAACAGACATTGGCTTACATTCAAGAAGTGGTGCGTCCGTTCAATTATACCGATGTGTTTTCCTACTCTTTTTTGGGCGAGAAGGAACTCTACCGCGAGGAGCGTCAGGTCGGGCATTTGTCGCTGTTGTATTTCCTTGCCGCGATGCTGCTTGCATTGTTCGGCTTCTTTGGTGTGGTTTCCTATCATCTTCATCAGGAAGAAACCAATATGGCGGTGCGTAAGGTGTATGGCGCCACCAACCGCGAAGTGCAAGGACATTACCTGAAAACCCGGTTGCGGATGTACATTGTGCCCGTCATAGCAGCAACAGCGTTGTCGGTCTATTTCTCGCTGCAATGGCTTCAAGGCTTTGCCTATCATGTGCCCGTTTCCCTTGTGCTGACGGTGGCTCTGTTGTCGTTCTTTGCGGCTTTCCTGCTCCTCTCGCTGATTGTTTCTGGGGTGGTGCAGGCCATTTGCAGCAAGAGGATTATAGAGGTGTTGCAGAGAGGATAAAGTAGAATGTTTGGTTTTGCTTTCTGTAATGAGCAGAATTCAGTAAAAATTGCTTTCTGCAAAAAGCAAAAATAAGGGGATGAGTATGGTGATAGAGTTGAAGAAGGAATAAATCGTTGTCACAAAATTTTCTCTTTTTCCTTTGTTTGCGACAATTTATTTGTAATTTTGCCGCAAAATATGCGACGATATTGACCGAATAACGACGCAAAAACACGGAAACATGTATATACACGAACATGAGAACTGGACGGATTTCCGTTGGTCGCCCGAAGCGGTGGCTTTGCCCTTGGACGAAGTCTGTCGCGAACAGGGGAAACTGGTTGGCCGATTGAGTAACTTGGGCTTCGACAGCCAACTGAAGGCCATGGCCGAGAACTTGACCCGAGATGTGGTCTATTCCTCCGAGATAGAAGGCATAAGGCTCAATGTGGATGAGGTGCGCTCGTCCATAGCCCGCCGTTTGGGAATTGAGGGTATGAAGTTTACGCCTTCGTCGCATTATGTCGATGGCGTGGTGGCCGTGATGCTCGATGCGATGGAGCACTTCGACCAGCCTCTTACCAAGGAGAAGCTTTGTGGATGGCAGTCGGCTTTCTTCCCGTCGGGTTTTAGCGAGGGCTCTAATATTGAGGTTGGAATGTACCGCACTCACGAGGAGCATGTCGTTTCGGGGCTATGGGGGCGCGAGCGGGTGCATTATATGGCACCTTCTCCCGACCGAGTGGAAGAGGAAATGGTCAAGTTCATTGACTGGTATAATGCCGACAAGCCTATCTCTCCCGTCATACGCTCGGCCATAGTGCATCTTTGGTTCGTCTCCATCCACCCCTTCGAGGACGGCAACGGCAGGTTGGCGCGCATCCTTGGCGACATGTACCTTGCCCGTGGCGACAACAGCCGTTTCCGCTTCTACAACATCTCATCGGAGATCAATCGCGACAAGAACCACTATTACGATATCCTGGAACGGGTGCAGCACGGCGACGGCGACATCACGGAGTGGGTCGTTTGGTATCTGCATACCCTTTTGGCCGCCATCCGTGAGGCTTCGGCCACGGTGAGCACTGTTCTCAACAAGAGTTTCTTCTGGATGCGATTCGCCAGCGTTCCGATGACAGAACGCCAGACCAACACACTTAATCTTTTCCTCGACGGTTACGAAGCCAAAATCACTTCCAAAACATGGGCGAATTTGAGCAAATGCTCAAAAGACACTGCTATTCGTGATATCCAAGACTTGTTGGAGAAGCATATCCTTATTGAAGACATCCCAGGAGCCAAACGTCCCAGCTATTCCATCAATTACGGTGGCGCGACGGATGACATCATGAAACGTTTCAGTGAAATAGCCATACAAGAGGAGGCAGGAGGCTTTTTTCTCACCGCTGTCCTCGACGGAAAGACCAAGGTGAGGGAACGCCTGCTCGCTTTGGATGCCGAGCGCTACCAGAAAGGCGACCTGCCCATGGAGCACCTGTTGGGGAAATACTGCACTTATATGTTGAAGTAAGGCATGAAAATCCTTGCGACTGTAAAGTTTCTTTACACCCACTGTAAAGAAACTTTACACTTTTACAAAAG
>CAMZEK010000081.1 GCA_947305795.1 uncultured Bacteroidales bacterium
CCGAAATACTACGCCAAGGCACTCAACTCGGCGGCCACGGTGGTGCTTATTAATAAGGAGGTGGACTGCCCCGAAGGCAAAGCCTTGCTGTTGCATCCCGATCCGTTCGATGCATTCGTCCGCTTGATGCGACATTTCCGTCCTTTCGAGCCGCAAACGCAGCCGATTAGCGATTCGGCGCAGATAGGGGAGGGCACGCTTATCATGCCGGGCAGTTTTGTGGGACATCATACTGTCATCGGTAAGAACTGCCTCATTCATCCCAACGTGACTATCTACGACCATTGTGTCATTGGCGACAACGTCATCATCCACTCGGGTAGCGTCATCGGGGCAGATGGATACTACTTCCAGCGTCGCGCCGAAGGCTACAAAAAGTTTGAGTCGTTTGGCCGCGTGGTTATCGCAGATAATGTGGAAGTTGGTGCCTTGTGCAGCATCGACCGTGGCGTCACGTCCGACACCATCATAGAGAGCGGAACTAAGTTGGATAACCACTGCCAAATTGGGCACGACAGTTACATCGGCCACAACTGCCTCATCGGTGCCCATGCCGCCATCGCAGGCGTGACGCGCATCGAGGACGATGTCATTCTTTGGGGTCGTGTGTGCATCAATAAGGACTTGGTCATCGGCACAGGCGCAGTCGTGTTGGCCACTTCTGCCGTCGACAAGAACATTGAGCCAGGCAAGGCTGTCTTTGGCGTACCTGCGCAAGAAGTTAAGAAGCAATGGCGCGAGCAAGCGGCTCTTCGCCAACTGCCTGAATTTCTGAGAGAATACTATAAAACACACCTATCATGAAAAAGCATATTTTCGCATTATTGCTTCTGTTCATATTGGCAGCCCCAAGTGGTTTTGCCCAATCCATGCAAACCTACCAGTACGCTGAAAAGGATGGTCAACAGCTTTATCTCGACTTTTATACGCCTGAAAACGTGAATGATAGCACTATTTGCATACTTTATGTTTTCGGCGGAGGCTTCATCGGTGGCCATCGCGACGGCGAATGGGAAAAGGCCTATTTCAAGCAGTTGGTGGACGAGGGCTTCATGGTGGCCTCCATCGATTACCGTCTTGGCTTGATTGGAGTCAAAAATCTCAGCATCTTCAATTCCGAACCTTTGGAAAAGGCTATCAATATGGCCACGGAAGACGCGATTTCGGCTATAGCCTACCTGCTGGAACACGCTAAGGAGTTGAAATTGAACAAGGAATGGATTGTGATGGTCGGCTCCAGCGCGGGCGCCATCACTTCGTTGCAGACCGATTATACGCTTTGCAACGGTTATCTCAATTCAGGAATCTTGCCTGAAGATTTCCGCTTGGCGGGTGTGGTTTCGTATGCAGGAGCCATTTTCTCAACGAAAGGTGCGGTAAAATATGCCAACCATAATCCTGCCCCGACCATGATGTATCACGGAACGGCGGACAAACTTGTGCCTTACAAGCAACTCAAATTCTTGAAATTGGGCTTTTTTGGCACGGATGCCTTGGTGAATCGCTTCGAGAAGTTCGATTATCCCTATTTTGCTCGCCGCTTTGAGGGTTATGGCCATAGCGTGGCAGCAGGCGGCCCCTTGACGGTGGACGATTTGCTGTGGTTCTGTCGCCATTATGTTCTCAATAAGGAACGGATTCAAGTGGATGGCATATACAAGAACCTCGACCCAACCACGCTACCGGCTTTTGACCTTTATACGCCGAATGATTTGTATAAGTAAATGATAATCAATGAAAAAGCCACTCAATCGAGTGGCTTTTTTTGGTGACCCGGCTGGGGCTCGAACCCAGGACCCCCACATTAAAAGTGTGATGCTCTACCTGCTGAGCTACCGAGTCGACCTTTCTTCATTTGCGGGTGCAAAAGTACGGCTTTTTTCGTTACCGTGTCGCTTTTCGGGCAAATTTTTTCATTCGTCCAACAATCCTTTACCCTGACGAACGATAACTATCTCATTGTCAGTACAATCCACGACGGTACTTTCCTCGTTCTCGCCCGCGCCGCCATCGATGACGATGTCTACCAGGTCTTTGTAGCGGTCATAGATTTCTTCGGGGTCGGTGAGATAGGGGTTGATTTCGTCCTCCTCATCGGCCAACGAAGTGGTCATAATGGGCGAGCCGAACTCCCTGACGATGTTGGTGATGATGGGCTGGTCGGGGATGCGGATGCCGATGGTTTTCTTCTTGCTTTGGAAGATGCGCGGGATGTTATTGTTGGCCTCCAAAATGAAGGTGAACGGTCCGGGTAGGTTGCGCTTCATCATCTTGAACACGTCGTTGTTGATGGGCTTGGTAAACTCGCTCAACATGCTGAGGTCATGGAAGATGAAGGAAAAATTGGCCTTCTCCTTGCGGATGCCCTTGATTTGGCAGATACGCTCAAATGTGCGTGGATTGTTGATGCAGCCTCCGAGACCGTAGAGCGTGTCGGTAGGGAAGATGACTAATCCGCCATCGGACAAGCATTCCAGAATCATCTTGACATAGCGCGGGTTGGGGTTGGTCGGATAAAGTTTGAGTATCATGGTTTTGCAAAAAATCGCGCAAAAATAGTAAAATGTTGCTCACCGTGACCGAAAAATCTCTATTTTTGCAGTCCATCTACGGGATAGTTTCCCGCAGATGTTTTTTGTTTTTATCACCTAAATTGAAAACACTATGGGAGGCTTTTTCGGCACCGTTTCCAAACATCAATGCGTCAAGGACTTGTTCTATGGCGTTGATTATCACTCACATCTCGGCACGAAGCGTGCGGGTATGGTCACTTACGACAACGGCCTTTTCCACCGTTCGATTCATGACATTGAGAACACCTATTTCCGGACGAAATTCAGCGACGAGTTGGACAAATTCATCGGCAACATTGGCATTGGTGTCATCAGCGACACCGACGCGCAACCGATTGTGGTCAATTCGCATCTCGGCAAGTTTGCCATTTGCACGGTGGCCAAAATCACCAACTTGGATGAGTTGGTCGACCATTGCCTCGACCAGCGCCAACACTTCGCCGAATTGAGTTCCGGCGCGACTAATCCCACCGAATTGGTGGCCCTGCTCATTACGCAAGGCGAGGACTTTGTGGACGGCATCCGCAACGTATATAATAAGGTGAAAGGCTCATGCTCCATGCTCATCATGACCGCCGACGGCATCATCGCCGCCCGCGACTACTACGGACGCACCCCCATCGTGGTCGGCAAGGGCGAGGATGGCTACGTTTTGGCTTCTGAAAGCCACAGCTACATCAACCTCGACAATACGACCTGCTACAACGTGGCCCCGGGCGAAATCGTCAAGGTCACTTTGGACGACGGAGTGCAGCAACTGTTGGCGCCCAACCCCAAGAAGCAGGTTTGCTCTTTCCTATGGATTTACTACGGCTATCCCGCTTCTGACTATGAAGGTATCAATGTAGAGGAAGCCCGCTACAACGAAGGCCGCGAGATGGGTCGAAATGATGATACTGCCCTCGACTACGTGTCCGCCATCCCTGATTCGGGCATCGGCATGGCTTTGGGCTATTCCAACGCCAGACAGATTCCGTATATGCGCGGCGTGGTGAAATATACGCCCACATGGTCGCGGAGCTTCATGCCTGTGAATCAGAGCCAAAGGGAGCATGTGGCTAAGATGAAGCTCATCCCTAACCGCGCTTTGCTTGAAGGCAAGAAAGTGGCTTTTTGCGACGATAGCATTGTGCGCGGTACGCAGTTGCGCGACAACGTGAAGATGCTTTACGACTTCGGTGCCAAAGAGGTGCATGTGCGCATCAGCTGTCCGCCGCTACTCTTCGGTTGCCCCTTCCTCAACTTCTCAGCTTCAAAGAACGTGATGGAACTCATCACGCGCCGTTGTATCGAGGAAATGGAGGGCGACGACAGCCGCAATATTGAGAAATACTGCGACCCGACGAGCCGCGAATACGCCAACCTCATTGAAATGCTTCGCAAGCACGTCGGTGTCGACTCCTTGAAATTCAACACTTTGGAGAGTGTAGTGAACGCCATCGGCCTGCCCAAGTGCGACCTTTGCACCCACTGCTTCGACGGGTCGAGCTACGGGCACGAGTAAAAAATTTCGGTTTTTGCTTGCCAATTCAGGAAAAGTCCGTACTTTTGCAACGGGTAAGTCTTATACGACCAGCTCC
>CAMZEK010000082.1 GCA_947305795.1 uncultured Bacteroidales bacterium
GTTCGTTTCTTGACATGGTTTGAATTTTGGTGCAAAATTAGCAAAATGTTTGCAATCAGCATGAAAAAAGCCGACATTGCTGCCGACTTTTCCCTTTTTCCCAATGAACTAGGATTCTTCTCTTTAAGTTATAAATCCAACTGTTTTAAGTTTGGATTCCAAAACCTTATTTTTTGACGAACTTCTTGGTTCGGACAAACTTGTCGGTAACCATTTTCACCAAATAAACGCCCTGAGGCAGTCCCTCAACGGGTACTTCAAGTCTATCAGAGCAGTTGGTGACGGAAAGGATGAGTTGTCCTGAGATGGAATAAACCTCGCATTGGCGAATAGCCACTAAACTTTTCGCCACCAGTTTTTCCTCAACAGGATTGGGATAGAGGGCAATAATGCTCTCGTCTTCATATTCTTCAACACCAGTGCCAGAGAACTGTGCCACAAGGTTTCTGTTTCCATTCACGGTGAAGGTGTAAGAGGCTTGTTCAGAGACGATACTGCCATTCTCTTTCCAGCAAACGAACGAATAGCCTGCGTTGGGCGTGGCGGTCAAGGTGCAGATGTTGTCTGCGTAATAGGAGCCAGCCCCGGTGATAGTACCTCCGTCAGCGGGCATTGCCATAGCTGTAATTTCGTAAATCTCCGCATCGCTGCCTTTCACGAAGATGTAACTCTGTGTGGCTGCTACATTGCTACCTTCAAGGAAGATGCGCACGATGTGTTCGCCGTCCTCGAGCCCTGATACATCGAGCAAGAGGTTGCCATTGCCAAGTGTGCCGCTCTGCATGTTGTTATGGTTGTTGTCGAACCAATATCGGTATTCCAACGAAGAGGCTTCGAGGGTTGAGATTTTGTGAAAGAGGTACCCCTTGACGGGTGTCGAGTTTATGTCAGTCAGGTAGTAGTGCAGGATGTGGATGCCGTCGGCGAGTTGACTCACATCGATTTCGGCGTCCCATACGTTGCCGTCGAAGCTGGTGGTTACACTCTGCCCAATGTTTCCGTCGAACCAGTAGCGGCAGGTGTGTGTTTGGGCGCTCAGTCCGTTGCATAGCAGCAACCCAATTATTGCAATAATAAAACGTTTCATAGCTTTCATGCGTTAGAGGGTGATTACTTGCCTTCGTTGATCACTTCGATGTTGACCTTCAACTTGCCGTCAGGTGTTGATTGATGGTCAACGGTGCTGCGATAAGGTGTCATGTAGGTGGGACGGGCATTGTAGGGTATAGTGCCACCATAGATGCCCACTTGGGTGCCGTCGTCGCCCAAACAATGGGCAGCGATGCTACCTTTAAGAATGAGTGGCTCCGTAGTCCAATCATAATCCTCGCCAGTGAAGGATTCGAAGACATCCGCGTAATTATTGTAATCCCAGCAATTAAAGTTTGGACATCCAAAAATAGATTCTTCATTAAGGATTCCTATGCAATTGTAAGCCATACTATGAGCATCTTGTTGGCTATTATTATTCACATGTGTACCTCCAGAAGATATTATACTGTTGTATGCAAAAAGGTTATCATGTGTACCTACCATAACCATGAAGGAATTGTACACATTGATGACCGGCAAGACGTCGCCTCCAGATCCATATCCGGGTTGTCGGTAGGACTCCCAAATAACACAATTGTTAAAGGTAGTGTTTTCTATATGCAAGCTGAAAAAACTCTTAATCCTGCAATTGATGAATAAGGCATGGTTCATAATTGACTCATAGCCTCCTGATACGCCTCCAAAATTGCATCTGATGAATGTTGGCGAGAGTAAGGAGCCATGTTCTGGGACAGCAAATTCTGTTTCGAAATAAACGCCTTCAATAGTTAAGGCATTCTCCAATTCTGGAATGGTGGCATAAACTCGTCCTGTAATGGTAGTGGGGAAACTCATCAACTCCGCATCGCTAACGCAGCCTGCACCGCGCAAAGTGATAGCTTTGGTAATAGTAGTGGGGTTGAAGGTGCCGCTTGATAGGGTGATGATGTCACCATTTTGTGCGACGGCATTCGCTTCAACGAAAGCGTCCAATCCATAGTAAACACTGATATTGTCGCCATGTTTCAGCATAGCCGTTTGGGTTGTTGTCTGTGCAAAAAACAATGTTGAGACGCACAGAAGAGCCATGAGTAAAAAAGCTTTTTTCATGATTGATTCGTTTTTAGTTTGACATTCGTTTATTGTTGAAATTCAAAAGTAGAGCAAATTACCAACTTGTCAATACCGAAACACGAAAATCGACTGACAATTTGCAAATTGTCAGTCGATTTTGCCTTTTTTGATGTTTTGTCAGTCGTTGTAGGGTCAGGAAACAGCCTGCTATTGTGCCGCCCATTCCTTTGGAGTCATGCCTGTAGCGGCCTTGAAAGCGCGGAAGAAAGTGCTCTCGTTGGCGAAGCCCGACTCCAAGCCAATGGCGGCAATCTTCATGTCAGTGGCCTCGCGCAGCAGCTTCTTGGCATGCTGCAAGCGGTAGTTGTTGACCAACTGGCTAAACGTGCAACCTTGGGCGTTGATGCTGGCGGAGACGGCGTTGCGGTGAACGCCAAGGGCGTTCGCCACGTCACCAATCTTCATTTCGGGGTTAAGATAAAGGTGCTGAGTCTCCATCAATTGGGTGATGCGGGCCATTAGTTCGTCAGCAGCATTGTCACATTGTGGTGATGCAAGGTTTGTAGAGTTGTCACATTGTGGAATCGTTGCTGGGTTGTCACATTGTGGCTGCCGAACATAATAACGTACAATCATTACAATAATCCCCAGCAACAACAGTCCGCAAAGCCCCCACAACCAAAACCCATTAGGGTGGGTTTCAGCCTTTGCCACTTTTTTCCGTTCCCCCGTTTGGAGCAGCCACACCGAAGCAAACGGCGCAAAATTATCATCGATGATGCCTCCCGTGACGATAAGGTCGCCCTCAGGAGTAAGTACAGGCGTGGTGTTGCCAAAGTCGGGCAACGGATCCGTGTAAAATAATGTGATCGGTGCAGGTTGTTTATCGTATTCCACGGCAACCACATAGATCCGCCCCGTAGTGTCGTTGCCCACCAAATAGGCACGACGTGCACTGCGGTCAGCAATGGCAGTGCGATCATACTTTATGCGTCCCCATTGTGATGTCGTTGGCACTGGACAAGTGGTGGCCAACAGTGAAAACACCGTGTCTTGAACAAAAATGAAGGCGACTTCACCGTCAAGATTTCGTGAAGCAATAAGATAGGAATAATCACCAACGGTCTTGTCTCCGACGAAGGACTCATGGGCATGGTTATTTTGGTCGTATGACATAGGCATCCACTCTTTCAGCAATGGAACGCTGAACGGTTCGCCTTTCAGACGGTCAACAATGTCGTAGGGACGAAAATCCCCGTCCCACCATACCGCACCGAAGGCAATGGCATCGTCATTGGCCAATGGAAACACATAAGGCACAAAACGTAAAGAGTCTACATCCTTCACATAGTGGAAAAAACTACGTCCGTCGAACATCTCGAAACCGTCATTGCCCCTATGGTTCCCCACGATAAGCACACGTCCGCTGTCCATCTCCACGCCTTGCGACAAGGCCCTGCTATGATCGAGACAACTGAAGCCCTTGGAACTATGCGACTTAGGATCGTACATCTCAACTTCCCAACTTTGGCCTATACCCAAGTTCTTTTCGTGACCTCCAGCAAGAAGCACCCGCCGTCCCGAGTCCAACACGACGGCCATGCCGTCATCATGATGATAAATGGTTGGTATCAAATGCCAAGTATCACCACTGAAGTATTCTGCCGTAGGAGTCATCACGAATCCCGAAGTGTGTCCGCCCACCACCGTCAACTCACCATCGGCATAAAACACAGTGTGACCAGCACGCGGAAGGTTCATGTCTGGCAAACGAACGACATCCAGCTTTTTTCGTACCAGACTTGAATCTCCTACCGGCTGACCTAACAGCATGGAGGCCGATGTCAGCAAGGAGAATAATATGAAAGTTATTTTCATCACCACATATTATTAGAACAAAGGTGATTCTTCAAATCAACAACCTTCCGTAACTTTTTCCAATTTCTTCATGATCGAGAA
>CAMZEK010000083.1 GCA_947305795.1 uncultured Bacteroidales bacterium
GATTTCGGTTTCTATGCCGTTTTTCTGTAGTTCTTCCGCCACGATGCTCAAGGCGTAGAAGGTGCAGCCGTTAGCGTGCGGGCTGCCGTTGATGAGGAGTGCTTTCATTTGTAATGAATTTTGCTGCAAAGGTACTAAAAAGTCGCCTCCCTAGTTAATTCTCTTTCACCCGTTTGCCCGTCATGTGCTCGACACGCATATCGAGGATGGCGGCTCGGTGACCGTTCTTTTGGATGTCGCCGTCCATGTCGTAACCCTCGGGGAAATACTTGCCGCCTATCAGTCGCAGTTTCGACAGGTGTTCCTCTGCATCTTTTACGACCGTAATCTTTCCGAAACAAACTACGCTTCGCACATGGTACCACCAATCACCAGGCTCCTGCACGGGCTGGTCGATCACGGTGAAACAGGCCTTGTCGCACGCTTTCAGGGCATCCATCTTGTGGCCTTCCAAAGCGCTGTGGAAACAGATGTGCCCGTCGGCATACACGAAATTGATTGGGATGGTGTAGGGATATCCGCCGTCGCCAACGACGGAGAGGAAACCGCGATAGGCCTCCTTCAGAATAGCTTCGCACTCCTCGTCAGGAAGTTGCTGCTTGAATCGGCGCATGGGTCTGAATTCCATTATGATATGATTTTAGTCCGACTATTTGAATAATCCAGTTCATGGTTGCAAAACTGCAAAAAAACACAATAAACTATTCCTCTTCCTTCGCATTAGGCACTGCAAAAATGACCGTCAGCACACCGACGGCACCAGCGATGGGTACGATGATACGCGCCACCGAGCCTTTTGGGATAAACACGAAGGTGGAAAGCAGCACCATCGCCACCATGATGCCACAGGCACCGGCTTTCTGCGCAACGGTCATCCCGCCGCGACGGCGATAACTGCGGATGTAGGTTCCTAACCACGACTGCAAAAGCCACTCCTGTAGCCGCGGCGAAGAGCGGTAGAAGAGCCACGAGGCCAGCAGCAGGAAAGGTGTGGTGGGCAATCCCGGCACCACCACACCTAAGGCTCCAAGGCCTACGCAAAGCAAGCCTAAAACTATGTAAACGATGCGTTTCACTTACACAAAATGGTTTACTCCTTATTTCTCTTCCAACATCTTTTGTATGTCTTCCTCCATCATGTCGGGCGTCACCATAGGCTCGAAGCGAAGGATGGTCTTGCCGTCTTTGGAGACTAAGAACTTGCCGAAGTTCCAACGGATGGCATCGCCTTTGTCAAAGCCCGTGCCAGTCTTTTGGTGAATCTGGTCGAGTTGCGCGGCAAACTCCTCGGTGCCCTCGGGATAGCCCTTGAAAGGCGCTTGTTCCTTGAGGTAAGTATAGAGCGGACTCTCCGCCTCACCGTTGACGTCAATCTTGTCGAACAACGGGAAAGTGACATTGTAGTTCAGCGAGCAGAAACTTTGGATCTCTTCGTTGGTGCCGGGCTCTTGTTCCAAGAATTGGTTGCAGGGGAAGGCCAAAATCTCCAAGCCTTGGTCTTTGTACTTCTGATAAATGGCTTCAAGGCCTTCATACTGTGGGGTCAAGCCGCATTTGCTGGCCACATTGACGATGAGTAGCACTTTGCCTTTGTAGTTGGCCAAGGATACATCGCTTCCGTCCATGTCTTTTACCGTGATGTCATAGATGCCACTGGTCTGCTCGACCACAGGTTCGGGTTCGGTCGCCACTTGTGTGGTCTTGTTGTTCTGATTGTTGCAGCTCGCGGCCATCATCAGTGCCACTACTGCGAGAAAGAGTGTTTTTTTCATTTTGAATAGGATTTAGTTTTATTTGTTCTCATTATGTATGGGCGAAAAAGGACATTTCTTTCCGATACATTGGTTGTTGATTTGGCTGCGCGAGCATTTCACTTCGGGCTTCTCCATCTCTACGCTGAGGTGTTCCTTCACGAAATCCACTGCCGTGAGTATCGACAGATAGGAATCACGCTTGCAGCAACGTGGGCCGCCATTCAAGGCCACCTGTTCCAGCGCCCGCGCCGTCATCAAGTTACAGAGTTGCCAAGTCTCGGTGGAGAGTGGCGTGTTGCGTGTGACTACCGACATAAAGATGCCTGTGCTGATGGCAGCGCCGCAGGCTCCCATATAACCGCATGCACCGCCAGGCACTTGTCTTCCGCGACTCATCACTTCCAAGAGGCCCGATGGCAGGTCTATCTTCATCGTGTCGGCTGGCACGGCGTTGTTGTAGGCTGTCAGCAAAGCGGCTCCTACCAGCACATGGTGCTCAGGACCGTGCATGTGGCAGAATGGTTGCGACATCATCTTCTCCAAAATAGCGATAGGGTCTTTGGAGGTCTCTTCCAAACACAAGGCGATGATGGAGTCCATGCCGGCGGTATGGCAGTTGGAGCAAACGTAATGTCCCTTGACGCAACGGGTCTTGCTGGGCTCTTTCTTATGGCATACTACGCACTCCATCAGCGTGTCCTTTTCAAGGTATTCCAATGGCGCACCACAAATCAAGCATTCTTCATTACTCATAACGGCTGTTTCTTTTTTAGGTTCGTTTTCCGTGCAGGCCGTCAGGACAAAACCCAGAAAAGCCGCAAGGATGATAATCGTATGTTTCATTTTGAATTGAATTATGCAGCAAAACTACAAAAAAGCCACAATCAAGTTTTCATCCGGATTGCGTTTAATTGATCAACCAAGCTACTCCGCTGCTGACGACATAGAATTTCCCAAGGTTCTTGAAGTCCAGGTCGGCAGAAACGTCGAGTTGTACACGGCGCGACGCCAACCAGGTGAAACCAAACTGGGTCAAGTACTGGTTGCCTTCAGGATGGATGTAGTTGTAGGTCTCCACAAAGGTGCCAATGTGTTCCGTGATGTCGAAATAAACCCCAAAGCCCAAATAGGTTGTTGGCGAGGCCGTATCGCCATCCCATTCCGCTCCGACATTATAGCATATTCCCAACCAATCGGTAAAGGTATGTTCAAACAAAAGGTGTAAGGATGGCGCCAGATGAGCGGGAAGAAGTTCTTTTGTTCCAATATGGGGAGATTTCAACTCGACCAACATTGACACGGAAGGCAGATAGCCCGTGCCTTCATAGAATCTTGTCTTCATCCCAATGGTGAGAGGGGCCATGCCAAAAGAGGGTTCCATCGCTTGTCCGTCGTTCCACATCAGGAAATCCGTCCCGATGCGAAGCTCTGCGTTTTTAAAGAGGCCGAGTCTCAGCAAGGTGGTATTGAGGGTGAAGGTGTTCGGCCCGTCTTTCATCCATTCATATCCCATTCCTGTTTCCCATTGCAGTTTGTACAACGGCATCACGTCGGTTCCAGTCAAGGCACCAGGACGGTCAGCGGAGATGGCAGGCAGTTCTTCTTGCGCATGGCAAAGGCCGCAGAAAAAAACCAAAGCTAACAAAAGAAGTCTTCTTTTCGTCATTTTCTTATAGTTTTGAAGATGCAAAATATAGATTTTCTATTACCGAATCGTATTCCCCACGTTGATCAAATGGTCGGCGATGCGTTCCGCGTTTTTCGCTAGAGAAAGATATTCCGCCCCGACCTGTGGCGTGCATTCACCATTGACAAGTCGCTGGATATGATTGCGTTCCATCCTTTTGGTCATGTTGTCGATTTCCTCTTCAATCATGTAAGCTCGCTCCAAAGCATTGTTGTCATTGTCGTGATAGGCTTGCTGGATTTCTTCATACAAGGCGTCGATATATCTTTCCATCTGCCTTATTTCTTTCACCGCCTGTGCCGAAAAAGAAGCGTTTTGCGCTTTTAGGCTCTCTGCATATTCCACGATGTTCTCGGCATAGTCGCCAATGCGCTCCAAGTCGCTTACACTACGGATGCTTGTGTTCAAGAATTGGTTGTCAAACTTGCCGAGCGGTTTGTCCGACAAGAGCACCATATAGCGCAACAACTCACTATTGAGGT
>CAMZEK010000084.1 GCA_947305795.1 uncultured Bacteroidales bacterium
TTTCTCTTTTGTTGTTCATTGTTTCTGGATTAACGAGGCAAAAATATAGAAAAAATTCTAATTTTCAATCACTTACCTTTTGTCAATACACGCACCTTTTGGTTAGTATTGCTGTAAAACAAGAGGATATAATTACCATGTTTACCACAAAAGGCGGTTACCCCATTACCACATCCAACACCATCATCAGCACAAAACCTATGGCAAAACCAATGGTGCTGAGGTTGGATTGTTCGCCTGAAGAGGCGTCGGCGACATGTCTTTCTTCATGAAAAAGACGAATGCCGCACCGAGCATGGTGCCCAACAATGGAATCAATAAACCGATGGCCGTGCCCATAATGGTAGTAGTAACAGTTTAGACTGCAAAGGTAGGCTTTTTCCGGTAATCCGAAAAAACAAAACCGCCGCAAAGGTTAAGAAAAACCTTGCGGCGGCAGCTTCTTACGCTATCGGAATCTGGATCACCGACAGCCATTTCTCGGGGTCTTCCTGGTTCCAGGCACCGTCGATGTAGCAAGTGCGGGGATGGTCTGCAATCTTGTAACCTTGTTCCTCAATGTAACGGAAAGCTTCGGTGTACGACTCATAGAAACGCTCGTATGGGCCGACGTGCTTCATGCAGAGCGCCTTGGGCACGGCGGGTAGACGCTTGAACTGGATGACGGCGCTGCCGGTGCCCATCTCTACTACCTGTTCACAGTATTCGATGTCGATGTTTGTCGGCTTGTACTCCTTGTCATGCTCGATGGTGAAACAGTAGCCGGGCGGCGGACACTTGCAGCCGAGGCGCTGCATCTCGGGGCCGATGACGTTGACGCACAGCGGGCCAAGTGCTGCATAGTTGGGGATGACTTCACGATGGCTTGCCACGATGATTTCGGGCAGTGATTGGATGCTGAATTTTTCCATTGTTGAGATTTGTTTGCGAGAGTCTCTCCATTCGAGCAGTTGGTCACGGCGGGCTTTCAGTTGCTTCAGCAGCTTTTCCGTCTCCTTGATTTTCTCGTCCATCTGCTGGATGTCGGGCGTGTGCGAACCGTCTTCGTACAGCTCCTTGATTTCATCCAACGAGAAACCGAGCCGTTGCAGGTCGCGGATGGATTGCAGCTTCTGCATCTGGTCGATGCTGTAGTAGCGGTAACCCGTCCACTCGTCCACCTCATCAGGCGCGAGAAGTCCCTTCTGCTCATAGTGACGCAGGGTCTTCACGGTGACCTGCATCAACTTGGAGAACTCTCCGATTTTTAACTTTGTTTTGTTACCCATTATCGTACGATGTTTTGCTAGCGGGTGCAAAATTAAAGCATGACCTTAGGGACGAGTCAAGTGTTTTTTCATAATAATTGTGAAGTTATCTTCTCCAATGCGTTAAAATCAACAAAGTCCACATGTTGGCCGTAAGTTTCAAGCATGGCTTTGGCATCGGCTGTCCGTTCCGATTCCGGCGTCTTCAATACCATCTTGTGGAACATCGACATCATGAATCGATGTTTCATATCCAACTTGCTGTAATCAATGGCACCGCGAAGATGGAAAATCTTCTTTTCGTTGTAGAGGTTGGCTGGAATTTTAGCCTTGATTGACTTCCTAATCTCGCCGAAGTATTCTGTTTCGTTTGGGTCAGTCACACCGACCGTAACGACAATCAGTTCTTGATTGTCAGCCATCTTGCCAACGGTTTTCTTCAGTCCGAGGACACCTCCGGCATATAATCCTCCCATGAAGATGATCCTGTCATATCCTTTGATGTCTTTTGCCTGCTTGTAATCAACGGCTTCTATTCCCGTGGTTTCCAAAAGACGTTCGGCATAGCGTTTCGTGGAGCCATATTGGCTGCCGTATATGATGAGTGTTTTCATGGCTGCAAAGTTACAAAAAATGCCGCAGCTAGAAGCCCCCCAAACATGCCATAATAGATTAGGTGCCGAGCAAGGGAATTAGCAAACCAACGGTGACACCCATAGTTTTGAGGCTTATTTCAGCATCTCCTGAATGGCTTCCTCCAGCATGTCGGGAGTCACCATCGGCTCGAAACGCAGTATGGTCTTGCCGTCTTTGGAAACCAAGAACTTGCCAAAGTTCCAACGGATGGCATCGCCTTGGTCGAAGCCTGTGCCTGTCTTTTGGTGAATTTCGTCAAGCATTGCCGCAAACTCCTCGGTGCCTTCGGGATAGCCCTTGAAGGGAGCTTGTTCCTTGAGATAGGTATAGAGCGGACTCTCATTTTCTCCGTTGACGTCAATCTTGTCGAACATTGGGAAAGTGACATTGTAGTTCAGCGAACAGAAGCTATGAATCTCCTCGTTGGTGCTAGGCTCTTGTCCCAAAAATTGGTTGCAGGGGAAGGCAAGAATCTCGAAGCCTTGGTCCTTATACTTCAGATAAAGGGCCTCCAGACCTTCGTACTGCGGGGTCAGGCCGCATTTGCTCGCCACATTAACGATGAGCAGCACTTTGCCCTTGTAGTTGGCCAACGACACGTTGCTTCCGTCGATGTCCTTGACGGTGATGTCATAAAGGGCGCTGGTTTGTTCAACCACGGGTTCGGGCTCAGCCGCCACTTGGGCGGTCTTGTTTTGGTTGTTGCAGCTGGAGGCGAACATCAGAGCCACTGCTGCGAGAAAGAATAGTTTTTTCATTTTGAATAGGGTTTTATAAAAATCAAATATTCAGCTTGTTGAATTGTCTTATCATCCAACGATCTTAAGTCCAACGATAGAGAGAATCAGCGTGCTAAGGAAAAACACTCTCCAGAAAGTGGCTGGTTCGTGAAAGACGAAGATGCCCAACAGCACCGCCCCGACGGCTCCGATGCCTGTCCAGACGGGATAAGCGATGCCGATAGGGATGGTCTGTGTGGCTTTCGCCAAAAGCACGGCACTCAGCACATACAGCGCGGCAAAGCCCGAAATCCACAGCCAATACTCCGTACCAGCTGTGAGTTTGGTCTTGCCGAGGCAGAAAGCGAAGCCTGTTTCACAGAGGCCGGCGATGATGAGAATGAGCCAATTTATGGCTGCAAAAGTACAAAAAAACCGCAACCCAAGCTTTCACCTGAATTGCGGATTATTGCTAACCGGCACGTTTTTACGCGTTTTTACCCATTTCGTATGCCTCCTGCAACTTGCCGTTGCCCTCAATATCTCGGGGCATGGTCACGCCACCGCAGAAGAGCGTTCCAGTGAGACGGCTCTTGGGGTAGCAGTCAATCCAACCAGTGAGTCCTGTTTCTGCACGTTTCGGAGTCTCTTCCTCGTTTTCAGTGGCGGTGGCCAGCAGATACACGTCGCGGAACTGGTAATTCTTCGGGTACATGGCGTTCATGCGGTCGATGAGGGTCTTCATCTGGCCGCTCATCTCGTAGTAATAGATGGGCGTGGCCAAGCAGACCACATCGGCGTTGAGCACACTCTCCATGATGGCGGGCACATCATCCTTGATGACGCAGGCACCTGTCTTTTGGCACGATAGGCAACCGATGCAAAACTTGATTTCCTTGCCTCTGAGCGAGACGAGTTCCACTTGATGCCCAGCAGCTTCTGCGCCCTTGGCAAATTGCTCCGCTAAAGCGTGGCTGTTCGAGCCGGGGCGGAGACTGGTTGAGATTACGATTACTTTTTTCATTGTATTATTTCGTGAGAATTGAATTAAATGTCCAAAAT
>CAMZEK010000085.1 GCA_947305795.1 uncultured Bacteroidales bacterium
CGTAGTTGGCCTCGTTGGTGCGCTCCGCCATAAAGAAATCGTCACCTATATTAATGATGTCACCCGATGGGATGAAGTCTTTTGCCCTCAACAGGCTGATACTTGTTAGCTTTTGTGTTTCCATTTGTTGAAATTTTCGGCAAAAGTAGATATTTTTAATTGATATTTGATTAAAAAATATGATTATTTCGACTTTTAGATAGTTTTCAGTTCCAAAAAGATTGCTTTTGGTCGAAAAAGTTGCCGTTACTTTGCGCCATCAAACAAATGGAAAGAGCAATATGAACAAAAGACTGAAAATCAAGATGGTGCTGATGATTTGCTTAATGGCTGTCACAGCGAATGCACAAAGGGTGCTGACTTTGGACGAATGTCACCGCCTCGCGTTGGAGAACAACAAGAAACTGAAAGTGGCCGAAACGGAAGTCGACAAGGCAAGGTACGAGATGTATTCCTCGTATGCCAACTACCTTCCCAAAGTGGAGGCAACGGGAACTTACATGCACAACAACAAGAGCCTCCAACTCTTGAGCGATGAGAATCTGGCGACGCTCGGCAGCATCGGCACGATGACGCAAGCCCAAATCGATGCCTATCGCGAGGAACTGCTGGCGGTGTATCAAAACGACCCGGCGGCAATGATTTCGTGGGCTTTGCTGCAACACGACCCGACCTTGAACAAACTCGTCACCGACCTGATGAGCCTTAATGTTGAGGATGCCTTGAACCAAATCGGCGAGCAAGTGGGCGATGCGTTCAAAATCGACACCAAAAACGTTTATGCAGGCATAGTTTCCATTCAGCAACCGATTTTCGCTGGCGGCAAGATATATGCTTACAACCAGATTACCAAGGATTTGAAGGAACTGGCCGAGTCGAAGTTGGAGATGCAAGAGCAGGAAACGGTGGTCACGACGGACAAGGCCTATTGGCAAATCGTTTCCATCGCCAACAAGTTGAAATTGGCCGAGAACTATACCGAGACGCTCCGCTCGCTGTCCAACGATATGGATAAGTTGGTGGCCGAAGGCGTGGCGACCACTTCCGACCAACTTTCGGTGAAAGTGAAGTTGAATGAAGCCGAAACATCCTTGTTGAAGGCGCAAAACGGCTTGGCGCTGTCGAAGATGCTGCTTTGCCAAATCTGTGGTCTGCCTTTGGATTCCAACATCATGCTGGCGGACGAGAACCTTGATGATGTGTTGGTGACGAACACTCATCCTTTCTATTCCGAAAGCGATGTCGAAGCCCATCGTCCCGAACTGAAATGCCTCAGCATCGCCAACGACATCTATGCCAAGAAGGTGTGGGTCACCCGCGCCGACTACCTGCCCACAATTGGGGCTTTCGGCAACTATACAGTGAGCAACCCCTCGTGTTTCAACGGCTTCCAGAACGAGTTCGGCGGCATGTGGAACTTCGGCGTGATGGCCAAAATCCCTATCTTCCATTGGGGCGAGGGCTACAACAAGACGCGCATGGCCAAGGCTGAAGCCAAGATCCAGCAATATAACTATGAGGACTCGAAGGAGATGATTATGCTTCAGGTACGCCAATGCGAAAAACAACTTGGCGAGGCCAATGCCCGTCTGAAGTTGACACAAGAGAAACTGAACGACGCTGACGAGAACCTCCGTATGGCGACGGCAGGTTTCCGTGAAGGCGTGGTGGAGTCGTCGGTCATCGACCTGGCACAAACGGCTTGGCTGCAAGCCCATTCGGACTATATCGACGCCAAAATCGACTGCATCATGGCGGGAGTGAACCTTCGCAAAGCCGCAGGAGTGAGTTTGAAATAATCAAAAACGAAATACTATGAGCACATTAAAAGAACAAAGAGTGAACACGTATCTTGCATTAGGTGTGCTGGCGTGTGTGATTATCGTGGTTTGCGTGATCGGTATCATCACCTTCCAC
Organism: uncultured Bacteroidales bacterium; assembly: GCA_947305795.1. Taxonomy (GTDB): domain Bacteria; phylum Bacteroidota; class Bacteroidia; order Bacteroidales; family F082; genus Limimorpha. The sequence continues at coordinate 1,918 of CAMZEK010000085.1, forward strand.
AAGGAAACTGAGTATCTGCAAGGTCAGGCCGAAGTGACCGAATACCGAGTCTCGAGCAAGGTGCCTGGCCGTATCCTTGAGTACAAGGTGCAGGAAGGCCAGAAGGTGCGCAAGGGCGACACCTTGGCCATCCTTGAAGCCCCTGAAGTGGAGGCCAAGAAAGCCCAAGCCGAAGCCGTGGCAAGAGCGGCGAGAGCCCAAAGCGCCAAGGCACAGCATGGTGCACAAAAAGGACAAATCGAGGGCGCTTACGAGATGTGGCAAAAGGCGAAAGTGGGCGTGGATGTCATGGAGAAATCATTCAACCGCGTCAGCAACCTTTATAAAGACGGCGTGGTGAGTGCACAGAAATATGACGAGACTAAGGCACAGTATGATGCCGCTGTAGCCACGGAGAAAGCAGCCAAGTCGCAATACGACCTTGCCCTTGAAGGCGCCCGTTCGGAGGACAAACAGATGGCTGCCGCTCAGGTATTGCAGGCACAAGGCGCTGTGGCCGAAGTCAATTCCTACATCCACGAGACGGTGCTGACGGCATACTCCGACGGCGAGGTTACTGAAATCTTCCCCCATGTGGGCGAGTTGGTCGGCACAGGCGCTCCCATCATGAACGTGGCGATGATGGACGACCAATGGGCCTCCTTCAATGTGCGTGAGGATGACCTGAAGCAGTTCCCCATCGGCAGTGAGTTTGATGCCTACGTGCCCGCCTTGGACCGTAGCATCCGCATGAAAGTCAGTTACATGAAGGACATCGGCGACTTCGCCGCATGGAAGGCCACCAAGGAGACAGGACAATACGACCTGAAGACCTTCGAGGTGCGTGCCACACCGCTTTCGACAAGTGAAGACCTGCGCCCGGGCATGAGCGTGATTGTGGAAAAGGAGCATAAAAAATGAATTCTGAAACGACAGAGAAGAAAGGCGTGTGGCGCGTGGTGCAGCGCGAGGTGGCTCGAATGCTGTCGCAGCCGGTCTATGTCTTCTGCATGGTGGTTGCCCCGCTGATCGGCTTCCTCTTCTTCACCACCTTGATGGGAAAAGGTCTGCCGATGGACATCCCTGTTGGTGTGGTCGATGAGGACAACACCTCCATTACCCGACAGGTGCTGCGCAACCTCG
>CAMZEK010000086.1 GCA_947305795.1 uncultured Bacteroidales bacterium
TTGATAATCGTGGCTCCGCCGACCGTGGCGAGGCCTTCGAGCAGTGCATCCACCGTCAGTGCGGCCAGCTCGAAATGCGCGACCAGATGGTGGGCATCGAATGGCTGAAGACCCTACCTTACATCGATGCTGACCGCATCGGCTCTGATGGTTGGAGCTATGGCGGCTTCATGTCCACTTCGCTGAAAATCAACCATCCCGAGGTGTTCAAGGTGAGCGTGGCAGGCGGTCCCGTTTTGGATTGGAAGTACTACGAAATTATGTACGGCGAGCGTTACATGGACACGCCCCAAGAGAACCCCGAAGGCTACGAACTGACCAGCCTCGAGAACAAGACCGACAAGCTCGAAGGCAAACTCCTGATGATCCACTGCACCACCGACCCCGTCGTGATGTGGCAGCACAGCCTTGTCTTCGTCGAGAACTGCATCCACAACGGCAAGCAACTCGATTACTTCGTCTATCCCGGCCACGACCACAATGTTTATGGTATGGACAGGGCGCATTTGGTTGACAAGATTACGCAATATTTTAAGGATAATCTGTAAGTGTTTGCACGGCTGCCGTGGTACGGCAGCCAAACAGCCTACAATGAGAGAGCCTCGGTCTGTAAGCAGAGGCTCTCTTGTTTTTAAAGCTTTATTTCGATACCGAAGCTCCTGATTTTCTCGGTCGTGAAACTGGGCTTGTATTCGGGCAGCAGGTTAGTGAAAACCCTGATACCGTGAATGAAGCCTAAGTGCTGGGTGTTGAAACTGAGGCCCGCTTCCAACTTCCAGGGATTGAAGACATCAACCTTCTCGCTTGTTCTCGCAAAAAGCTTGGTGGGATCTGTGGTGGTTAAGAGCCGTTCTCCCAAAAGGCGGGCACAATAGAGGTCCAAGGAGAAACTCTCGGTTCCTTGTTTACCAAGATAGAAATACAAATTGACGGGAATACCCAGATAGTTGTTTATGAGCCTGTTGCGCTGGTAATTCTCTTGACCGTCAATCACCACAAGCTTGTTGTCTTCATACTTCACCTGATGGCACAATACCTTGTTGTTATTGTTCCAAAGGAGACCGGTGCTTAAGCCACAACGGTTGCTGAACTTGAAATAGGTGGTCATGCCAATTTTTACCGAAACGGTGGTGCTCTGCAAGAGCGGGCTGTTGGGGTCAGTCGGGGTGTTGCCTTGAAGGACGCCAATGCCTGCATCAAGGGCAAGGGCGTCATTCCATATTTTATGGCGTTCGGTGGAGACAAATTCTTCGTTGACCTCTTTGTTCTTGATTATCCTTACATCCTTTTGCTGATAATGCCAATTGTTGTTTGCCTCGTAATCATACAATGTGATTTTACCACTCAGGGTGTTGGTGTCATATTGAAAGTTTGCGTCTGCATAAACATTCACTACAGCATCACCTTCTCCCGAAATGGTATCAATAGTCAACTGGGCATGATCCCAAATCTTTATGCCTGGTGAGTTGTCGGGGTCGGGGATGTGATAATGCCGGACATGAAAACTTGAAAACATGCAAAGGTTGAGGTTGGTCCAGTCCTCGGGTACGGATGCTGCGGATGCAACGACATAATCCGCTTCAGCCGTCGCATTGTTCAAAAGGTTGATTTGCCCAAAGTTCATGGAACCTTCAATTTCCACCACGGTGCCTTTGGGCAGCTGGGTGTTCTCAAGGATGGTCAAGGTTTGGTCTTTGACGTTGCAGAGTTGCACATTGTAGGCACGTGCTGCCAAATCTTCTTCGGTGATGATGGCCACGCGGTAGCCGCTGTCGGCCTCATGGTGAATCAGATGGACATCCCATCCGGGATTGATTTCCAGCTTGTTGATGCGCTGGTTGATGTTTTGCTCGATGGCGACTTCTTCTTGGGCGAAGCCTATCTGTGCAGCCAAAAGAATGGCTAATAATACTGTGATGCGTTTCATTGTTCTAACATTTAATTGGGTTTGATTTCAAAGGCCAGCGATCCGTTTTTCATGTTCGGGTCTTGCGGCTGACCGAATAAGGTTCTGTCTTCCATGACAGGTTTGGTGAAGAATTCGGGGTCCTTCTGACATTCGTAGCACACCAGGTTGAGGCTCCGGATGACTCTCCGCTGGGGCTTTTGAACGGCTGAAGGCGTTTCGTTTTCAGTGGGTATGGTGTTGGATCCAATATTCGTAGTGTCTTTGGGTTCCGTCGGCTTGACCTCGGCTAGCATGGGCTGTTCGACCACTTCTTCGATGATTTGAGTCTTCGGTTTCTCTTTTTTCATCGGGGCGTTTTGTGGGACGACGGGTGTCTCTTCTGCCAAAAGCGTTTCGTTAGCAACAGGTTGTTCAAAGACGGCATCGTTCACCTCGGTCTTGACGGAATCAACGGTTTTCGTTTCTTCAACAAGGATTTCCTGTTCCATCTCGGGTTGCTGTTTCGCGTTCGGTTTGACGAGCAGCCAAAGCAGAAGGCATGCCGCAGCCGCGCCCATGGCCCACCAAAGCGGATAAAGCTTGCGCCGCTTTGCGTCATTGCGAGGAACGAAGCAATCCAGGGAATCAACTTGTTTTCTGGATTGCTTCTTCGTGCCTCCTCGCAATGACGTACCCGTCCCTAATTCTTTCTCCGACAATTGGTCAATCAGGTCGCTGAGATCTTGCTGTCGGCGAGCGTTCTTCCCGTGTTCTTCCAGGTTGTCGAGCAGCTGGCGGACTTCCTCGTTGATTTCGTTTTCAGTATTCATCCTTGTTTCTCCTTATATTGTTTTATGGCTTCACGCAACGACTTGTAGGCGCGCGACAGCGTTGCATACACATGGGTGCTACTCATGCCCGTCGCCTTCTCGATTTCCTCTACGCTGAGGCCGTCCTCGTATTTCATCAAGATGGTGTCGCGTTGGCGCTGGGGCAGTTGTTCGACGAGTTTTCGGGCCAGTCGGTAGCGTTCCTCATTATCGTCCTGCGGTGGCT
>CAMZEK010000087.1 GCA_947305795.1 uncultured Bacteroidales bacterium
GTGAGGGATTTGGTTTCTTTATCACAGTGGCATTATAACCCAAGCAAAAATAACCGCCAGCACTACGAAATAGATGTGCTAGTGGTCTTTGCAATGCCTGGCTAATCCTTGACTGGAGCATGGTTGGGCAAATATCAAGATTTTTGGCGAAATTTGCGTACAAGTCGTGCATGCGGTGATTTGTATTTATTGTTTCCAGTAGTTTCACATGGGTCTCTTCAGATGATTTGGTTGATTCCAGACTTTTCATTAACTTTGAAACGAGAAAACGATCGTATATATAAACTTTTAACGATGTAATTGATATGAATACCCTAATAAAACGATTATTAGCGTCGTGCCTGCTGGTGGTGGGCATGGCTGCAACTGCCTTAGGGCAAGTGGTTGACCAAGTTGGCACTTATGACGACGGGAACGCGGTATACAAGTTGTATCATTCCTATTATCCTAATGGCATGGGCGGATATTGGTTGGAAGAGCATTATGCTACCATTTATAAGTTTTATGCCCCCAACAATACCTTTAAGACAAAAACCATTCCTGCTTATGTTGAACTCAGTAACCAGCGATATAATGTGGTAGGAATTGGTGCTAACGCCGACGTGGACACCGATGAACTGGACATCATGTCCTTGACATTTGAAGGTTCGGTGTCGAAATGGGATACACCCGTAAAATTCAAAGGGGGAATCGTTGGATTCAATACCCTGAGATTCAACGAGCGCAGCTATCCCTTCGAGGGCAATTGGGAGAAGTATTTCGTGAATGCTCCTTACTCAATCAACGTCTATGTGAGTGACAAGAACGAAAGCCAGATTGCCGAGCTTCTACAAACGAGCCCATGGAACAGTTTCTACAGCGTCAATTACACTCCGATACCATTGACGTTGACGACTAATATCACATTCTCTAATTCAAACCAATACGAGGATGTGGCGGTATATAGTCTCGATAACTACTTTTCGTTTGAGGATGCCAACTTCGATCTGAGCAATCTGACCCTCCAGAACTATTCAAGTCCTCACCAGTACAACATCGACAAGTATCAAAGTTATGTGCTGGTTGCCCGCTACAACAAGGAGAATGTGGATTGCCAGTTTAAGTACAATGGCACCGAAATGACTATGTATTCGTTCAACGGCATGGACTATTTCAGCATCAAAGATGTTCAATCAGACGTGACAATCGACTTGACATTCACTTGGAAAACCAATACTATGAATTTCATTCAGGTGAACGAGTCGCCCGACTTCTCCTACTCCATTGGTGGCAATAATACACCAATATTCGGCACAATTTCCGGACCCTTGGGTACCGTCTCGGGTGCATCGAGTGGCGAAACGCTCACCTTGACACTTCCCGCCACACACGTGCTGGACAAGGTGGTGATGCTGGCAGGCGACACCGAGCAAACCATTGCCGCACCTGAACCCTCGAACGGGAACTACAAGGTCAGCTTCACCGTTCCGACCGAGAAAATCGCCTATGTTTATGTCTATTGGAAAGAGGAAGAGCCAAACGCCACATTCAAGTTCCTGCGATCTGGCGGAGGCGACAGCGATACATGGATCAGGTGGGATGACGGCGTCTATGATTTCTTTTTCAACGAAGGAACTTCTGAAACAATCATCCCCAAGGAACAACTGACTACCGATATGTATATGTATCTTGAACTCAAGCCAGGTGAAACGTTCAAAGTCTATAAGGACGACATCGACATCACTTCGCAATTCCAAAGTGTCAATCCCACAGAGTACGAGATGGAACTCGACAAAAAATCGGCAACCTACACTATCATCTACGAAGAGGTTGGAGGAATCATTGACTTTGCCGACCCCGCTGTGAAGGCTATCTGTGTGGATAACTGGGACACGAACGAGGATGGCGAAATTTCAATGACAGAGGCTGCGACCGTCACCAACGAGGCCCTGGGCGAAACATTCAGAGGCAATACCGAGATCACCTCATTTGATGAACTGCAGTACTTCACGGGATTGACCAGGATACCTCAGAATGCTTTCTATGGAGACTCGGCATTGAAGAGCGTAGTGATTCCCAAAAGTGTTACGGCGATTGAAGCATGGAGTTTCCGTGATTGTGCTGCACTCGAGCACGTGGTTCTTCCCGATAGCCTCTCGTGGATAGATTCAGGCACATTCATGAACACAAGCCTACGGCACATAACGCTTCCCGAAAAAGGCATGTTGATGTTAGGCTATAATGTTTTTTTAGGTACGCCCCTCAAGACCTTGTTCATTCCGGCTAATCTGCAAGCAACCATTTATAAGGATGTTGTGTCGAAGTGTCATGATCTTATCAGTATTGCTGTTGATGAAGGGAACCTGTATTACGATTCCCGCGAAGGTTGCAACGCAATCATCAAGACCGCGGCCAATACGCTTATTGCAAGTTGCAAAAACACCGTGATACCCGAGAGCGTGAAAGCTCTTGGTGACAATGCTTTCTTCCATAATGACGGGATAAAGAAGCTGGAGTTGCCGGCAGGACTGGAAAGCATGGGAGCAACCAGCGTATTCTATTGCGACAGTCTTACCTCTATTGTCGCTCACATGCAAGAGCCGTTTGAGATTACTACTGCCAACATCCAAGGCCTGCCCAATAATTGCATACTTACCGTGCCTCGTGGTAAGCGTCAGGCCTACATCGATGCTGGCTGGACGACCGACATCTTCAAGGGCGGTATCATCGAGGAGGAGACGACCAACGTCGGCGATGTGAATGGTGACGGCA
>CAMZEK010000088.1 GCA_947305795.1 uncultured Bacteroidales bacterium
ATATCAGCAAACTGACTCCATCCCCAAGTGGATTTATAGGCATCAACGCTGGCTTGGGGAACCTTGATTTCCTGAAGACGAGACTCGTTGAAATCCCATTCCGAAAGCTCCAATAATGGGGGAGTGGTGGCCCTACAGGTTAGGGAAGTCAAAGAGTTACATCTCTCAAAAGCATGTAGCCCAATCCATTTGATGGAAGCAGGCAAATCCATCGAGGCAAGGCCACCGCATCCATGAAATGCGTCATAACCAATCTCTTCGAGCGCGTTGGAAAGTGTAACGCTACTCAATTGCGTACAATAAAAGAAAGCAGAATTGCCAATTTTGGTCACCGTATTGGGCAACACGATAGAAGTCAACTTTTTGCATTCCTGAAAAGTTTGGCTCTTGATGCCTACTACCGAATAAGTCTGGCCAAGATGCGTAAACTCGGCTGGAATGACTTCCTTCCCATAATACTGCCTGTCGATTAGTTCGGGATTGAAGTCCGTTGCACGGGTGACGATGGCAGTGTTGGGCGAAACGAGGATGAAATACATCTTCTTTAACTCGTTTTGATAGCTGGCTTCGACAACCACTTGTCCTTCGCGAACCACTTCCTGCGTGGAAATGATTTTCAGCGGGTCGTTGTCATCCTTCTGGCAAGCGGTCATGGCAAAACCCAAAACAAGGACCAGCAAGCCTTTCCATAAACACTTTGTTTTCATCTTTTTTCATTTTTAATGATTATAATTACATCCCAACGATGATGTCCTTATACCACCGCCAGAAATGGCTTTCCTTGTACAAGTCGACGCTTTGTGCCGGAACAAGGATGCGCTCGATGGCATTGCTCAGCATGAAATAGTCCTCGTAATAATGACCCTCAGGGTCTTTCTCAGGAGGTGTTATCGGGTGGCATACCAATGTGGTCAACGAGCTACAATTGTCAAGTGGATTCACGCCCAGATATTTCACCGAAGCCGGAATTTCAAAACTCGTTAAACCTGTACTTTCAAACGCACCGTCGCCAATGCAGGTGATATGGTCATGCAAAGTGACGGATGTCAAAGAAAAACACATGGAGAACATGCCAAAAGGAATTTTTTCCATCGACACGGGAATCTCGATGCTTGTTAGGCAAGTGGCGCAAAAGACATTGTTATCAAAAGTACAGGTGGAATTACGAATATCTACAGTAGCCAAGCCAGAGCCACCGAAAGCGGCGTCACCAATGTATTTCACCGAATTGGGAATGTCAATGGAGGTAAGATGCACACACTCACTGAAAGCCCTGCTGCGGATGGTGTCGATGGAATTGGGCAATTCGACTGAGGACACCAAACTGACAAGTTCGTAATTTTGGACTGAGGCACTAAAAGCACCCTCACCGATGCATGTCACCTTAAAGGTCTTGCCGTTGTGGACAAAACGGTCGGGGATGACGACGTCGCCACGATAGATCCAAGGTGACGATTCGCCTTCCTCAGAATAAAACCAGTTTCGATTGACCACTTCGGCAGTCGTGTCCGAAAGCAAGTGGAAATACATCTTTGTGCTGTCGGAATAGAACACCTTGACGATAGTGCCGAAATGGTTCTCGACCTCTTCGGTACCGATAATTCCCAAGACGTCGGCATCAGACTTATGACATCCTGCAAAAGTTGCCAATAAAAGCATCAAGGCCAATGCGAATAATAAGGTCTTTTTCATTGCTATTTGTTTTAATTGGTTTGTCATTTTGTCCATGAATTGGTGATAGGGTAGGTCTAAACACAGCAAATATACAAAAAACAATTATCTCCCATTGCTATCTTATTTCTCCACTACGAATTTTCCAGTCCCGTCGCCAACAGTGATGAAATACATGCCCTGCGGCAAAATCGATACATCAATCTGCTGGGTTTCAGCGGTGATTTGGCCTGTCATTAGGGTTTGACCCATCATGTTGGTGATGCGGTACACGGTTTCCGCCTGTAGAGACGTTGCGCGCAACGTTTGTACAAAGAGAACGCCATGGGTCGGGTTAGGATAAACCACAAAGGCCCCTGAGCCTGTCGAAGGGCCGTCTTCCTCAATGCCGTTGTGCAGATTGGCGTAAATGGCATCGCAATCGTCACGGTTGACGGTGAAGGCCAGATTGCCATAGCTCCAATAGCAGCGCAGTCCGTGCACACGGTAATCTTTGCCGCGCGTCATCAGCCTTTCAGGGAAGAAACTGCTGAGGTGGCCGATGCTGCACACGATATTGCCGTCGAAGAGGTCGTTCTCGTCGCTCACCCGCAACATCCTGAGAGATTGGCCTTCGTAGTAGTATTGCTCCACCGCATCCACATGCATCGTGAGTGTTTCCGTGCCGACCTTGATGACCCAACTGTCGCCTTGCTGGGCACCAAGGTCATACAGCACGGTAAACTCTTCCAATTCACTGTTCCACCAATAGACTATTTCGTCCTCTACATAGAGGTACTCGCGCGTCACTTCTTGATGCTCGCCTTTATCATACAAGGTATTGGTGCGGATGATAATCTGCACATCCTTATGGTTGACGGTCGTGTCGGCCACATATTCCAGATGTTGGTAGGTGACGTTGCCGTACTCGTCCACGATTTCGTAATACCATTCGGAGCCATGAAATTCTATCAAGCCGCTGCCGCAGTCTTCGGTAATGTTGGTGAAGTTGCTCCAATCTTCGGAATCCTGGTAAGCTTCCAAAGCGCCGC